>NZ_BTPD01000050.1:0-307 GCF_036245625.1 Algoriphagus confluentis | reverse complement strand
ACTTCGGGTGGCCTTTTTGATGGATTGTTGTGACCGATCCATTATCGCCTGGAGAGCAGGAAAACATATGCAGGCAATAGATATTGAATTAATGGTTCAAGAAGCCTTATACAGCCGTTTTGGCGAGAACCTTCCGCCAACTGGGCAACTCCAATTCCTTCATGATAACGGACCAGAGTTCATTGAAAAGAACCTTAAAAAGAGCCTGAAATCTTGGAATATTGACGATTGTAATACCCCAACCTATTCACCACAATCCAATGGTATGTGCGAAGCATTGAATGCAACCTTTAAAAGAGATTATGTC
>NZ_BTPD01000049.1:0-341 GCF_036245625.1 Algoriphagus confluentis | reverse complement strand
CAGCGGGTGAAATGCCCGACCACCCTGAGGCTTATCCGAAAATGGCTGCGTGCACCGATCCAGATTAACGGAAAACTACACAAGCGTAGAAAAGGTGTGCCTCAAGGTTCGCCACTCAGTCCGCTTCTGTCCAACATCCTTCTGGATTTGCTGGACAAGGAACTGGAACGGAGAAACATGAAATACGTCCGCTATGCGGACGACTTCAGCATCTACACTAAGTCAAAGAAGGAAGCCAGAAAAGTAGGCAACGAGATTTTTCTCTTTCTAAGAGACAAGCTCAGACTACCTATCAACAGGGCGAAAAGTGGCATCCGAAGACCATCCGATTTTGAGCTGCT
>NZ_BTPD01000048.1:0-345 GCF_036245625.1 Algoriphagus confluentis | reverse complement strand
TTGAACCCGTGTCCGCCGCGGCGGATATGAATCCTGCGCTGTAACTAACTGAGCTACTATTTCATATGATCTATTGGAATTTTGGAATCAGCCTATGATTCTGAGATCCGGGAGTATTTTGACAAAATAAAATTCCTGACCCAATCCCGGCCTTTTCCAGACTTTAGTTCCAGTTCCCTTTTGAGGGCTTGCTTTTTGGATTGAAAGAATTCAACATGGACAACGATCCAAGGACGATACTTGATCGTGAAGCCTTTGGTTGATTTTTGATTATGAAAATGGAACCGGGTAATCAGATCAGAGGTCATTCCCGTGTAGGTCTTACCAGTTGAGGGGGAAAAAAGG
>NZ_BTPD01000047.1:0-358 GCF_036245625.1 Algoriphagus confluentis | reverse complement strand
ACCGATGAACGGCATAAGCTTAAACCCAAGAATATCCGTTTCAAGGCTGAGCTAAAGGAACAAGCTCGAGTTTGGCTCAAGGAGGAAAAACTGAGTCCGGAATTGATTGCTGCCAAATGGGAATTGGATGGAAACCCGGGCGTGTCCCATGAAACCATTTATCAATGGATTTGGAAAGCCAAGAAAAGTAAGCATTGGTCATTGACCAGAGATCGGGAGCTTTATAAATGCCTCCGCCATGGGAAAAGAAAGCGAAAAAGAGGCAATTACAGAGATTCCAGAGGAATCATAAAGGAAAGAGTGCCTATTGAACAACGACCTGCTGTTGTAGCCCTAAGGGAGCGAATAGGCGATATAG
>NZ_BTPD01000046.1:0-386 GCF_036245625.1 Algoriphagus confluentis | reverse complement strand
GGATCAACTCGCATTGGCCAATCCCCGCAGCTTATCGCAGCTTATCACGTCCTTCATCGCCTCTGAGAGCCTAGGCATCCCCCGTGCGCCCTTATTCACTTACTTCTACTTCTTTCATCCTTCAATGGATGATTCTGTTACAGTTTCTACTTCAATATGTCAATGAACTTATGACCCGCTTCCGGGTCAGTGTCAAAGTGTGTAAGGCGGCTGATGGCAGTCTTCTGTTTCCAGAAAGGAGGTGTTCCAGCCGCACCTTCCGGTACGGCTACCTTGTTACGACTTAGCCCCAGTTACCGGTTCTACCCTAAACGGCTCCTCACGGTTACCGCCTTCAGGTCTACCCGACTTCCATGGCTTGACGGGCGGTGTGTACAAGGTCCGGG
>NZ_BTPD01000045.1:0-504 GCF_036245625.1 Algoriphagus confluentis | reverse complement strand
AGGTATTCCAAATATTTTATTTCCCAAAATGGTGCGCCTGACTTGGTAGAAGGGGTTGCACCGGAATTATGATGCTTAAGTCTTGATTCAGGGGAATCTGTTGACCCGATATAAAATTTATTGGTTTTTGGGCTAAAAATGATGTAAACGAAGTACATGACTGAAAATAAAAAAGGCTTGCATATTGATCAAGCCTTAGTGGAGGATAACGGATTCGAACCGATGACCTTCCCGCTAGCAAGCGGGACGTTCTAGTGAACTGAGCTGATCAAATACTCCAGATATTTTCTACTTTTCTTTCTCTTTATTTCCAGTTCTCTTTTTAAAGCAGCTGATCTATCAAGTAGGTATTCCAAATATTTTATTTCCCAAAATGGTGCGCCTGACTTGGTAGAAGGGGTTGCACCGGAATTATGATGCTTAAGTCTTGATTCAGGGGAATCTGTTGACCCGATATAAAATTTATTGGTTTTTGGGCTAAAAATGATGTAAACGAAGTACATG
>NZ_BTPD01000044.1:0-531 GCF_036245625.1 Algoriphagus confluentis | reverse complement strand
CAGTGGCCAGGTTGGTTACGCTGCCTCGGTCCACGTCTTGCTGAGTCACCGTATAGGTCGTCGTGATGGTTTCACTTTCGCCCGGTGCCAGGGTTCCGATGTTCTGATCCAGTCCGGTCAACGGATCGGTAATGGTCACATCGGTCAGGGTGACGTTTCCTGTGTTAGTTACCGTCAAGCTGTACTCGATTACATCGCCTTCCTCGTCGAAGGAAGTGGTAGTCGTCGTCTTCTCGATTTCGATCGCAGGGTTTTTCTCCCCGGTCACTTCGATCTCATCAGTGCCTTCGGTCTCTCCTCCGTCAGGATCAGTACCTGTGGCAGTGGCCAGGTTGGTTACGCTGCCTCGGTCCACGTCTTGCTGAGTCACCGTATAGGTCGTCGTGATGGTTTCACTTTCACCCGGTGCCAGGGTTCCGATGTTCTGATCCAGACCGGTCAACGGATCGGTGATGGTCACATCGGTCAGGGTGACGTTTCCTGTGTTAGTTACCGTCAAGCTGTACTCGATTACATCGCCTTCCTCATCGA
>NZ_BTPD01000043.1:0-578 GCF_036245625.1 Algoriphagus confluentis | reverse complement strand
GGATCAACTCGCATTGGCCAATCCCCGCAGCTTATCGCAGCTTATCACGTCCTTCATCGCCTCTGAGAGCCTAGGCATCCCCCGTGCGCCCTTATTCACTTACTTCTACTTCTTTCATCCTTCAATGGATGATTCTGTTACAGTTTCTACTTCAATATGTCAATGAACTTTGTTCTGACTATCCAGAACAGAGTGGAGGATAACGGATTCGAACCGTTGACCCCCTGCGTGCAAGGCAGGTGCTCTAGCCAGCTGAGCTAATCCCCCGAAAATAAATAGATAAAAACCTCGGTAGGTTCTAAGTTGTGGGCCTGCGTGGACTCGAACCACGGACCTCTACATTATCAGTGTAGCGCTCTAACCACCTGAGCTACAGGCCCAAAATTAAAGTGTGTAAGGCGGCTGATAGCAGTCTTCTGTTTCCAGAAAGGAGGTGTTCCAGCCGCACCTTCCGGTACGGCTACCTTGTTACGACTTAGCCCCAGTTACCGGTTCTACCCTAAACGGCTCCTCACGGTTACCGCCTTCAGGTCTACCCGACTTCCATGGCTTGACGGGCGGTGTGTACAAGGTCCGGG
>NZ_BTPD01000042.1:0-628 GCF_036245625.1 Algoriphagus confluentis | reverse complement strand
AAACTGTTTTTGAAATACACTTCCAATTATGTTTTTACCGCTTTCGGCTGGTATCGGATTGTGTTGGGGATTGTGTTTTTGATCCTGATGTGGGGAGCGGATTTGGGGTGAGTTTTTTGCTCACAGATTACACGGATTTTCACTGATGACATTATCTGTGTTCATCTGAGACATCTGTGAGAAATAGAAATAGACTGTTTTTCCTCTAGCCGTTTTTTAGAGAAGGTCACAGAAAAACTGTTTTTGAAATACGTATCCAATCATGGCTTTACCGCTTTCGGGTGGTATCGGATTGTGTTGGGGATTGTATTTTTGATCCTGATGTGGGGAGCGGATTTGGGATGAGTTTTTTGCTCACAGATTACACGGATTTTCACAGATGACATTACCTGTGTTCATCTGAGACATCTGTGAGAAAAAAGAAAAGCGTTTTTTAGAAAAGCCTACAGAGAAACTGTTTTTGAAATACACTTCCAATTATGTTTTTACCGCTTTCGGCTGGTATCGGATTGTGTTGGGGATTGTGTTTTTGATCCTGATGTGGGGAGCGGATTTGGGATGAGTTTTTTGCTCACAGATTACACGGATTTTCACAGATGACATTATCTGTGTTTATCTGAGACATCTG
>NZ_BTPD01000041.1:0-659 GCF_036245625.1 Algoriphagus confluentis | reverse complement strand
TCGATCGCAGGGTTTTTCTCCCCGGTCACCTCGATCTCATCAGTGCCTTCGGTCTCTCCTCCGTCAGGATCAGTACCTGTGGCAGTGGCCAGGTTGGTTACGCTGCCTCGGTCCACGTCTTGCTGAGTCACCGTATAGGTCGTCGTGATGGTTTCACTTTCGCCCGGTGCCAGGGTTCCGATGTTCTGATCCAGTCCGGTCAACGGATCGGTAATGGTCACATCGGTCAGGGTGACGTTTCCTGTGTTAGTTACCGTCAAGCTGTACTCGATTACATCGCCTTCCTCGTCGAAGCTTTCGGTGGTCGTGCTCTTCTCGATTTCGATCGCAGGGTTTTTCTCCCCGGTCACCTCGATCTCATCAGTGCCTTCGGTCTCTCCTCCGTCAGGATCAGTACCTGTGGCAGTGGCCAGGTTGGTTACGCTGCCTCGGTCCACGTCTTGCTGAGTCACCGTATAGGTCGTCGTGATGGTTTCACTTTCGCCCGGTGCCAGGGTTCCGATGTTCTGATCCAGTCCGGTCAACGGATCGGTAATGGTCACATCGGTCAGGGTGACGTTTCCTGTGTTAGTTACCGTCAAGCTGTACTCGATTACATCGCCTTCCTCGTCGAAGCTTTCGGTGGTCGTGCTCTTCTCGATTTCGATCGCAGGGTTTTT
>NZ_BTPD01000040.1:0-854 GCF_036245625.1 Algoriphagus confluentis | reverse complement strand
GGTATCGGATTGTGTTGGGGATTGTGTTTTTGATCCTGATGTGGGGAGCGGATTTGGGATGAGTTTTTTGCTCACAGATTACACGGATTTTCACAGATGACATTACCTGTGTTCATCTGAGACATCTGTGAGAAAAAAGAAAAGCGTTTTTTAGAAAAGCCTACAGAGAAACTGTTTTTGAAATACACTTCCAATTATGTTTTTACCGCTTTCGGCTGGTATCGGATTGTGTTGGGGATTGTGTTTTTGATCCTGATGTGGGGAGCGGATTTGGGGTGAGTTTTTTGCTCACAGATTACACGGATTTTCACTGATGACATTATCTGTGTTCATCTGAGGCATCTGTGAGAAATAGAAATAGACTGTTTTACCTCTAGCTGTTTTTTAGAGAAGGTCACAGAGAAACTGTTTTTGAAATACGTATCCAATCATGGCTTTACCGCTTTCGGCTGGTATCGGATTGTGTTGGGGATTGTGTTTTTGATCCTGATGTGGGGAGCGGATTTGGGATGAGTTTTTTGCTCACAGATTACACGGATTTTCACAGATGACATTACCTGTGTTCATTTGAGGCATCTGTGAGAAATAGAAATAGACTGTTTTACCTCTAGCTGTTTTTTAGAGAAGGTCACAGAGAAACTGTTTTTGAAATACGTATCCAATCATGGCTTTACCGCTTTCGGCTGGTATCGGATTGTGTTGGGGATTGTGTTTTTGATCCTGATGTGGGGAGCGGATTTGGGATGAGTTTTTTGCTCACAGATTACACGGATTTTCACAGATGACATTACCTGTGTTCATCTGAGACATCTGTGAGAAAAAAGAAAAGCGTTTTTTAGAAAAGCCTACAGAGA
>NZ_BTPD01000039.1:0-864 GCF_036245625.1 Algoriphagus confluentis | reverse complement strand
GAACAGGTACATCGATTACTTCTGCAAAATATGACGGATACAAGGAATATGTAGCCACATCAGGTATAACCCTCCAACCCGGATTTACTATGAAGGCAAGCGGGAATCAAAGTTTTGTTGCCCGAATCGGGACAGCCACCTCTGGAGCTGCAGGAGCCTAGCCTACCGATGAGGGGGAAATTTTAACTGTAAATTATTATGACAGCTACCAGTTTCTTACTGGGTTTAGCTACGTTTCTCCTTCACCGACTTACATTAATTTCAGTACGACGGCAAGCAGTTTGGTAAAAGGTCGACAAACAGGCAAAAAGGTAAAAAATCTGGAAACGGGGGAATTTTATACCACTGCGATATACTACGATGACAGGGGTAATGTCATTCAGACTCTGACTCAGCAGCAGCTGGGCGGAACTGTCCGTACCTCTACGGCATACAATTTTGAAAATCAACCGACCCAGACCTTGACAGCCAATAGTAATGCTGCAGGGCAGGAAGTACACCGACGATACTATTACAACGCAGCCGGACTGCTTTCGTCGGTCAAACATAAGCTACCGGGGCAGAATGAACGAGTTGTTGCTCAAAATACCTACAACAATCTTGGGCAATTGACAAAGAAAAGGTTTCCTGAAATCAGTAATGATACCCTTCAGAAGTTTCAGTATAATATCAGGGGTTGGTTGACCACAATCGGAAGTAATGTCCCAAATGTTTACAAGCAGACCAATTACTACGAATCAGGGGGAACGGTCAATAACTGGAACGGGAATATTTCCAGAATTACCTGGTCAGGATCTACGGGTGCAGGAAAGCAACGCACCTATAATTATACCTACGACAAAGTAAACCGCATTACAGCAGCCA
>NZ_BTPD01000038.1:0-904 GCF_036245625.1 Algoriphagus confluentis | reverse complement strand
TATTCAGAGAATCAGTTTGAAGCATCTCCCTTGGGTCGTGTGAACAAAAAATCCTCTCCTGGGAATGCGTGGCGAATGGGCTCGGCCAAAGAAATGGAATTTTCCAGAAGACCCAATACCGTCAATGATGGAGTCCGGATTTTCACTTTGAATGCCAGTGGCTTACCGCTTACTTCAGCCACTTATCCGGCCAACTCCCTATGGGTTGAAATCAGCGATGATGAGGATGATAAGCGGGTAATTCAATACACGAACAAGAACGGGGAATTGATTCTCAAAAAAGTCCAAAATACGGCAGCGAGTACGGGAAACGGACACACAGGCTGGCTTTGTACCTATTATGTATATGATGATTTAGGTCAGGTGAGGGTCGTTCTTCCTCCAAAAGCGATTCATTTGTTTGATTCTTTGAATTGGGTCAGTACTACTACTGCAAATGATGGGAATGCTAATGAATTATATTTTAGATATACCTATGACAACCGTGGTAGGATGATCGAAAAGCGGGTGCCCGGCAAAGGACTTGAGTCTATGGTGTATGATAAACAGGACAGATTGGTGGGTTTTCAGGATGCCAATATGGCACTGGCACCCAAAAAATGGTTGTACACCAAGTATGATTCTTTTGGCCGGGTGATTATGACAGGATTGGTTACTACAGACCTCACCAGAGCCAGTATTCAAAGCACATTGGATGGGGCCTCTTCCAACAATGCCGCAGTAAATGGTAATACTGGAAATATCAGAACAGGTACATCGATTACTTCTGCAAAATATGACGGATACAAGGAATATGTAGCCACATCAGGTATAACCCTCCAACCAGGATTTACTATGAAGGCAAGCGGGAATCAAAGTTTTGTTGCCCGAATCGGGACAGCCACCTCTGGAGCTGCAGGAGCCT
>NZ_BTPD01000037.1:0-1033 GCF_036245625.1 Algoriphagus confluentis | reverse complement strand
CTTCCCCAGGGCCGGGTGAACCTGTTCACACCGAACCTGAATTCGGGATTGTTTTTCCACACGCCGAAGTTTTATGCGGGCTTCAGTGTGTACAACATGATCGGCAAGAAGGCCTTGGAGCGAGAGGATGTGGCTTTGGCATATCATGACTTTCATTACTACCTGACGGCGGGCGCCTTGCTGGAGCTGTCGGAGACGGTGTCGTTCAAGCCGAGCTTTCTGATCAAGGAAGTGAAGGGAGCGCCGACCAACTACGATCTGAACGCGATGTTTCTGTTTTACGAGCGGATCTGGTTGGGGGGCAGCTACCGGAGCAACGTGAAGATCTGGAACGACAACCTGGAGGAGAACCTGTCGAGCCGGAACGCGGTTGCGGCGATCATCGAGATATTTGCGACCGACCGGCTACGGATCGGGTATGCGTATGACCACAACCTGAACGTGCTTCAGGACTACCGGAGCAACTCGCATGAGTTTTCGGTGGGCTTCTATATGATACCGAGGACTTCAATGATGAAAAACCAAAGATGGTTCTGATTATGAAAAAGACACTGACCATACTGACGATAACGGCAGGCTTGCTGATTGGAGCCACGGGCATAGCAGAGGCCCAGAAGACGAAAGTCCGCTATGCGGACGAGCAGATGACCCTGATGAACTACCAGCATGCACTGGATGTGTACAAGGAAGCGTATGCGAAGAAGCCCAACTACGAGACGGCGCGGAAGACGGCGCTGGCCCAGGACAAGGTAAGGGACTACGGAGCGATGTACGAATGGTGGAAGACGACGGTGGGGTACGAAGAGGCGAGGGGAGAAGACTACCGAGCGTTGCTTCGGGCGGGGATACTGACCGACAACTTTGAGGAAGCGGTATCGATTATCCAGGCGAAGGGCTTGACAGCGGACAGCCTGGGGATCGAGAAGCGGGATATTCCGGAGAGTGCGAGGAAGCTGAAGCTGGAGAATGTGGAAGAGCTGAACAGCAGTGAATCGGACTTTTCGATGGTGGAAGACGGACAGGGGAACAAGTA
>NZ_BTPD01000035.1:0-1523 GCF_036245625.1 Algoriphagus confluentis | reverse complement strand
ACGACAGGAAATTCAGCCAAAACTATTTTATCAGGTAAATTTGGAGCAGCTGGTGCCGGCTGGCAACTTCTACCGACGCCTCTCCCAAAGCCTGGATCTTCAGTTTCTTTATTCCGCTACCTGGTGCTATTATGGCAGCGAGGGACAGGAAAGCATCGATCCGGTGGTGTTTTTCAAGATGCTTTTGGTGGGGTATCTGAACAACATCAATTCGGACCGGAAGCTGATCGCTTTCTGTTCCAATTGTCTGGATGTACGTCTCTTTCTCAAGTACGATTTGGATGAGGCTTTACCCTGGCATTCGACGATCAGCCGGACTCGGCAGCTGTACGGAGAGGAAGTATTCTTAAGGCTATTCCGAGAAGTCTTGAGCCTGTGTGTCGGCAAAGGAATGGTCAGAGGCAAGCGTCAGGCGGTGGATTCAGCCTTTGTCAAAGCCAATGCATCCATGGACAGCCTCTTGGAAAAGGAAGTGGTAGAAGATGCCTCGGCCTATGTGGACGAGCTGGACGAAGGATCGGAGTTCAAGGTCACCACAGCCCGAAAGAAGCTGGTAGAAAGACATCATAATTGGAAAGAGGAGGCCTATAAGTCCCAGCATGGAGGGGTGAACACGACAGGCCAAACCAATCAGATAGACCCGCCACTGGATGAAAATGGTGTCCTGATCCGTCCCAAGTTTCTCAGCAACCACACCCATTACAGTCCTACCGATCCGGATTCCAAGATCAGCACCAAGCCGGGGAAGGCCCGTCAGCTGAACTATTGTGGCCAGTTGGCCGTGGATGATGCCCACCACGTGATCACGGGTGCCTGTGCAAGTACGGCAGGAAGCAGAGACAGCGAAAACCTGCCCGAGATCCTGGATCAGACCTTGGAGAATCTGTCAGGACTGAACCTGACCATCGATCAGGTCACGGCCGATGCGGGCTACAGCAGCGGCAAGGCACTCCGGTACTGTGAGGAAAAGGGTATAGACGCCTATATTCCGAACTTCGGGCAGTACAAGCCAGATCGGGAAGGCTTCAGCTATCACGCAGACCAAGACGAATACCGTTGCGAAAAGTCAGGTGGCCAAGGTGCGGTTCTGACCTTTAAGGGCATCAAGACGGACAGCAAAGGTTATCAGAAGAAGAGTTACCGGAGTTCGGAGACGATCTGCGGCAACTGCCCACTCCGGGAGCAGTGCTGCGGCAAGGCGACCAAGTTCAAGAAACTGGAGGAAAGCATCGACAAGCCCTATTATGACCGCATGCACCGAAAACTGACCCAAAACCCTGCCTATGCCAAACGGATTAGCAAGATCCGAAGCCGAACAGTAGAGCCGGTCTTGGGCACGCTGGTCAACTTCCTGAACATGCGCCGGATCAACAGCCGGGGAATGGCCCAGGCCAACAAACACGTCATGATGGCTGCGCTGACCTACAACCTCAAAAAGTACCTGAACTTCCACCGAAAGAAAGTTCAGATCGGAGTGGTAGCCCTTCAAAAAGGGCTAAAACCCTTCGAAAAGGGCTTGAAAA
>NZ_BTPD01000034.1:0-1723 GCF_036245625.1 Algoriphagus confluentis | reverse complement strand
AAACCAAAGATGGTTCTGATTATGAAAAAGACACTGACCATACTGACGATAACGGCAGGCTTGCTGATTGGAGCCACGGGCATAGCAGAGGCCCAGAAGACGAAAGTCCGCTATGCGGACGAGCAGATGACCCTGATGAACTACCAGCATGCACTGGATGTGTACAAGGAGGCGTATGCAAAGAAGCCCAACTACGAGACGGCGCGGAAGACGGCGCTGGCCCAGGACAAGGTAAGGGACTACGGAGCGATGTACGAGTGGTGGAAGACGACGGTGGGGTACGAAGAGGCGAGGGGAGAAGACTACCGAGCGTTGCTTCGGGCGGGGATACTGACCGACAACTTTGAGGAAGCGGTATCGATTATCCAGGCGAAGGGCTTGACAGCGGACAGCCTGGGGATCGAGAAGCGGGATATTCCGGAGAGTGCGAGGAAGCTGAAGCTGGAGAATGTGGAAGAGCTGAACAGCAGTGAATCGGACTTTTCGATGGTGGAAGACGGACAGGGGAACAAGTACTTTGTTTCGGACCGGGGCGGAAGCTATCCGGACAAGATGCCGGGTATCCGGATCGACGGGCGGAACAAGCTGTTCAGTCCGGAGAAGAGCGACTACACGGACCGGGGCTATTTTACGGTATACAGGCAGGACAGCGAGGGCAATATCAGCGCGGTGGTGAGCGACGTACCGAAGACGAAGAGCTTTTCGGATCCGAGCTACTCGGTGAAGGACAAGTTGCTGTTTTACACGGTGACCCGTGACCCGGGCAAGGTGAAGCCGCGGAAGGACACGGTGATGGTGCAGGTGGAGATCTACTACAGCAAGGTGAACGCGGAAGGGAAGCTGGAGGGAGCGAAAGCGTTTCCTCTGAACGACTCGCTGCGGTACTCGGTGATGCACCCGTTTGTGGATGAGGAAGCCGGAAGACTGTACTTTGCCTCAGACATGCCGGGCGGCTTGGGCGGCTATGACCTGTACTACAGCGAATACACGGTATCGGGAGACAGCCTGGTGTTCGGCAGCGCGGTTCCTTTGGGCCCGGGGGTGAACACGGCAGACAACGAGACGCATCCGTTCCGGAAAGGGAACAGATTTTACTTCAGCTCGACGGGTCACGACAGCTTCGGGGGGATGGATATTTTTGAGTCGGAGTACACGGAAGCCTCAATCGGCAAAACCCGGAACATGGGCTATCCGATCAACTCTTTGGCCGACGACTTTGCCTACCGGGAAGACAAGGACAAGACGGTGTACCTGTCCTCGAACCGCAAGGGAGGCAAGGGACTGGACGATATCTACATGGCCAGAGAGATGTACAAGCAGTTTTTGGCCAGAGTGCTGGACTGCAACGGCAACGTGATCACGGAGAGCTACCTGGCGACCTTCCGTGACAAGACGCAGGGGATCATGGTTCCCACGGCAAGAAACGGGAAAGGGGAGCTGACGGCCCAGCTGGAGCCGGAGAGCGACTTTGGGATCACGATCAGCAAGCCGGGCTATTTTCCGCTGACCGACGAGACGATCACGACGAAAGGCTTTGCGGGAGACACGGTGAAGCGGGAGTACCAGCTGGTACCGATCCCGTATCAGCTGCCGGTGCACGTGGACTTGGTGTATTATGATCTGGACAAGTTTGCGATCCGCAAGGACGCGATGCCGGCCCTGGACAAGCTGGCTGAGCTGATGGAGAAATACAGCTTCCTGGACCTGCTGGTGGCCAGCCACA
>NZ_BTPD01000033.1:0-2074 GCF_036245625.1 Algoriphagus confluentis | reverse complement strand
CTGCCCACCTTCTCCTATTGGTACCGAAAAGTAGGAGCTGGAGCTACGGCTGTCTCATCCGGTTTCACTGAAGTGAGCCCTTCTTTGCCTTCTGGCGATCTTGAGGTAGTCTATCCCAATGGTGTAAGGATTCGGGGGATCCAGGATCTGTCACTGCTTGAGCTACTGGTCAAGCTGTAAGATGTTTGCCTTAGGATCTTCGCACCGGTTCTTTCTTTTCGGCGGGGCGGTGGACATGCGCAAAGGCTTTGACGGGCTTTGCGGTCTGGTCCGCAATTCACTGGACCGGGATCCGCTGTCCGGGGAAGTGTACATCTTCCTGAACCGCAGCCGAACCCTGGTCAAGCTGCTCCACTGGGAAGCCGGCGGACTGGTGATCTACTACAAGCGGCTGGAAAAAGGTACCTTCCGGCCACCCGAGGGAATGGAGGCTGGCGGCAAACTCCCCTGGAGTTCACTGGTGCTGATGGTCGAGGGCATCAGGATTCTGGAATCCCGTCAGCTTCCCAGATTTACCCGACCCTGAGGATTTTTTTCAGGATTTTTACTCCTTTTTTATCGACCGGGGTTCAGGTTTTGGGGAAAGGAACAGGCCCTGAGGATACCGTGGCAGTATTTTATGAGTTAAGACAATAATCATTCTCGGGGGACTGTTTATCCACAGGTGGTGTGGGAAACTAATGCTTTGACCGCTTCTTCCGGGGTGTTATTTTCGGTGCATGAACAAACCCCTAGACCAGCTCTCCACTGCCGAACTCATCGCCCTACTGGGCGAGCGGGATCAGCGCATCGAAAAGCTGGAGGGGATTCTTGCCAAGTTTCAAAAGATGCTCTTCGGTCAGAAGCGGGAGCGCTTTGAGTCCCCTGACCAGCTGAGTCTGCCTTTTGAAACCACAGCCGAAGTACAGCAAGTCCTACAGGAAGAACTCACCCAAAAGGTGGAGTATGTCCGCAGGAAATCCGGCGCTGGACATCCCGGCAGGACAAAACTGCCCGAACAACTCCCCGTGGAAGAGATCGAGTTGTATCCTGAAGGCAATCTGGAAGAGATGACCTGCATCGGCAAAGAAATCACTGAAGAACTGGACTACGTGCCGGCCAAGTTTATCATCCGCCGCTACATCCGTTATAAGTATGTATCCAAAGCCCAGGATGATAAATCCCCGATAGTCATCGCAGCACTCCCTTCCCGCCTGATTGACAAAAGCATCGTGGGAACAGGTTTGCTCGCTTCCATCCTGACAGATAAATACGTAGATCACCTCCCGCTATACCGACAGCTCCAACGCTTCAAACGGGAAAACATCCCAATCGCCTCCTCCACACTGGACGGCTGGGTGAGACAGGGGCTCGAGCGGCTGGAAATCCTTTACGGCTGGTTGGTAAAAGACACCTGCGGGAAAGGATACCTTCAGGCGGACGAAACCACCATCAAAGTACTGGACAGCACCAAAAAGAAAGACACCCATCTGGGCTACTACTGGGTTTACCATAACCCTGTGGACGGCACCGTATTGTTTGATTACCAGAAAGGCCGTAATCAAGAGGCTCCCCAAAAGATACTGGAAGGGTTTAAAGGATACCTGCAGACCGACGGCTATATTGGCTATGACCCGTATGCCGCATTACCGGGTGTCACCCACCTCTGCTGCTGGGCACATGCACGGAGAAAATTCTTTGAGGCCCAGGAAAATGACAGGGCAAGGGCAGAACTGGCACTGGTCTTTATCGGGAAACTCTATGAGATCGAGGCCCATTGCAGGGAAAAGAAGCTGACTCCAAAAGACAGAAAAGCTTACCGGCTGGACAAGGCCCTGCCTGTTATAGATGCCTTTTCCAAATGGCTGACCGAAAACTATGCCCAGACACTTCCAAAAAGTGCCATCGGTATGGCCATGGCCTATACCATGAGACTATGGAAAGAGCTGTCAAACTATCTCCTGGACGGGGTACTCGAAATCGACAACAATACCGTGGAGAACAGGATCAGACCTGTAGCCCTGGGAAGGAAAAACTACCTGTTCGCAGGATCACATCAGGCAGCACAGCGAGCAGCAATGATCTACTCCTTTTT
>NZ_BTPD01000032.1:0-2351 GCF_036245625.1 Algoriphagus confluentis | reverse complement strand
AGACTTGCACAGATTATTGAAAGGACTACAAGCTTCAACTTGAACACTGAACCCTGCTCCCGATAGTTAGCAGGACTGCAAACTGCCTACTGCCTACCGAAAAGCCCGTTCCTGCTGACTCAGCCCCTCACTAAATCCCTCAAACTTTCCGAAAGTAGGTTTTCTCCCTGAGCCAATAGGTCGGGCGTACCCACCTCCACCGGTTTACCCTGATCCAAAATCATCACTTCGTCAGCAAGCAGGGCAGGTCGGATACGGTGTGTCACTACCAAAACAGGAATCTCTTTCTTCACCTTCAGGATCAAGTCCAGCATTTTCTGCTCAGTCATCCGATCCATGGCTCCGGTGAATTCATCCAGAAAAAGTGCCTTAGGACGTTTGATCAAAGCCCTGGCAATGCCTACCAGCTGCTTTTGGCCTCCCGATAGATTCACTCCTTCTTCTCCCACTTGGGTAAAATAGCCCTGAGGCATCCGCTCGAAAAATTCATGCAATCCCAACTCCTGACATCGTCGAACCACCTGTTCAAAACAAGCCGGATTGGGATCCAAGATGAGGTTATACCCCAGACTCCCGTTGAAAATCTTAATCTCCTGAGGCACATACCCTACCTGTTCACGCCAGCTTTTTTTCGAAATATCTTTCATGGACCTATCCTCATTGATCAGGATAGATCCCGATTCTGGGGCATAAAAACCCATCAAAACTTGTAAGAGTGTACTTTTACCACCCCCGGATTCACCCAATAGCACGCTCAATTTTCCTTGCTTCAGTTCAAAAGCCAGCCCGTCGAAGAGTAGTTTTCTGCCGGGAAAGCGGAAACTCAAGTTCTCCACCTGAATCCGGGTTACTGTCTCAGGAATCTCTACTCCCTCTTCCAACTGCTCCTGTTTAAGCTGTACAAATTCATAGAGTCTATCTCCTGCGATCTGTGCCTCCTGAATTTGAAGATTGGCAAGAGCCAGCTTGTTCATTGCCGGAACCAGCATGCCGAGCATTCCGCTGATTGCCACCAAGACTCCCAACTCTAGTTGATTTTGTGCCACCAGATAGCAGCAAGTTCCCAAAACAGAAACCAAAAACACCACACCCGCCAGTTGGGATACCAAGCCCAAGCGATTGCTGACTTGTCCTAAGGCAAAAGCATCATCCTGAAATCGTTGGTAGGCACTTTGATTAGCTTTCAAAAACAGCCCCTCTTTGGATTCTCCCTTGACGGCTCCTATGCCAGTGAGCGTATCGATGAATCCAGATTCCGAACCCGAATAGCTCATCATCACTGCTTTCTGACCCTTTTGTACAGGTCTGTGGTATCGGTAAACCAGAAGAAAATAAACTGGGAGAAAAACAGCAACCCAACATCCAATCTCCCAAGAGTACAGGAAAATCGAAACCGTGCACACGATGACCACAAAGGAGTCCACCATCAGTTCGGTAGTCAAGACCGATACCGCCCGCTGAATGCGGCGGGAATCATTCATCCGGGAGGTGATGTCCCCGACCTTTCTGGAATCAAAAAACACCTTGGGCAATCCCAGCAATTGCTCAAAAAATCCGCTGATCAGTCGGAGATTCAATTCTTTGCTTTGACGCACCAAAATGGAAGAACGCAGATAGCTGAGCACCGATCTTCCTATCAATAGGACCAAAAGCAATACCAGACCCAAACCCAGCTTTTGCCAGGCCTGATTGGGCAGAAACTCATCAATGAGCTTTTGGGAAAATACCGCTACCGCCAGCCCCAGGATCGTGGTGACCAAACCCAGAAAACCCGAAATCAACAAAATGGGCAAATCCGGACGGACCAGATCCAGAATCCATTTTCTCTTTTTCTGAAGGCTATTTTCTGAGGTCTCAAACTCGGAACCGGGGCGGATCAAAACCAGTGTCCTGCTTTGCCAGATCTCCAATAGCCCCACTTCAGAAACCCACTTCTTGCCAATGGCCGGATCCATCAGTAAGTACTGATTTTCCTTCTTTCCATAGCACACCACGAAGTGGCTTAACCTCTGATCGATGACCACATGAAGTACGACTGGAAACTCCAACTCATCCAAGTGATGAAGATCCTTCACCCGGAAAGCATCACCTTCCATTCCAATCTGACGGGCAGCCTCTACTAAACCCAAAACCGTGGTACCCTGAATGGCCGTACCACTGAGATGGCGTAGGTACTCCATGGACCGCTCGCCTCCAAAATACCGAATCACCGAAGCCAAACAGGCCACTCCACAGTCAGAACTCGCCTGCTGCTTGACTACAGGTATCTTAGCGGGAGCGATCATGGGCTTTTTGAATAGACAACTTCAAATCCGAAATAGATACCGCACCCAAGGTATAGTCCACCAGAT
>NZ_BTPD01000031.1:0-2703 GCF_036245625.1 Algoriphagus confluentis | reverse complement strand
AACCTGGTCGTCTCCCAGGGCCCTATATGGAAGTCTCATCTTGAGGGGAGTTTCGCACTTAGATGCTTTCAGCGCTTATCTCTTCCCGACGTAGCTACCCGGCAGTGCAGTTGGCACCACAACCGGTACACCAGCGGTCAGTCCAACCCGGTCCTCTCGTACTAAGGTCAGGTCCTCGCAAACTTCCCACGCCCGCAACAGATAGGGACCGAACTGTCTCACGACGTTCTGAACCCAGCTCGCGTGCCACTTTAATCGGCGAACAGCCGAACCCTTGGGACCTTCTCCAGCCCCAGGATGTGACGAGCCGACATCGAGGTGCCAAACCTCCCCGTCGATATGAGCTCTTGGGGGAGATCAGCCTGTTATCCCCAGCGTACCTTTTATCCTTTGAGCGACGGCCCTTCCATTCAGAACCGCCGGATCACTATACCCGTGTTTCCACCCTGCTCGGCTTGTCGGCCTTACAGTCAAGCTCCCTTATGCTATTGCACTCCCCGTACGGTTACCAAGCGTACTGAGGGAACCTTTGGAAGCCTCCGTTATCCTTTTGGAGGCGACCACCCCAGTCAAACTACCCACCAAGCAATGTCCCCGCCACGGCGGGTTAGATACCAAGCAAACAAAGGGTGGTATTTCAACGGCGACTCCAAGAACACTGGCGTGCCCCCTTCACAGTCTCCCACCTATCCTACACATCGTTTGCCCAGTACCAATGCTAAGCTGCAGTAAAGGTGCATGGGGTCTTTCCGTCCCGTTGCGGGTACACGGCATCTTCACCGTGACTACAATTTCACCGAGCTCATGGCTGAGACAGCGCCCAGATCGTTACACCATTCGTGCAGGTCGGAACTTACCCGACAAGGAATTTCGCTACCTTAGGACCGTTATAGTTACGGCCGCCGTTTACTGGGGCTTCGATTCAATGCTTCGCTTGCGCTAACATCCCCTCTTAACCTTCCAGCACCGGGCAGGTGTCAGGCCTTATACCTAGTCTTTCAACTTCGCAAAGCCATGTGTTTTTGTTAAACAGTCGCCTGGGCCTCTTCACTGCGGCCCCCTTTGACAGGGGCGCCCCTTCTCCCGAAGTTACAGGGCCATTTTGCCGAGTTCCTTAGCCATGATTCACTCGAGCACCTTAGGATTCTCTCCTCGACCACCTGTGTCGGTTTGCGGTACGGGTACTCATACGCTTATCGCTAGAAGTTTTTCTTGGAAGCCCTTAGGGTCACTATCCGGTTGTCCTAAAACGCCCGGTACTATCACCTTCGGCTAGAACCACGCATTTTACTATGGATCCAATACCTACTGGCTTCAACGCGGTATTCCGTCACCGCGCGGACCTTTCATCACTCCGTCACTCCATCGCCTGTATGAGCAGTACGGGAATATTAACCCGTTGTCCATCGACTACCCCTCTCGGGTTCGCCTTAGGCCCCGACTAACCCTGATCCGATTAACGTTGATCAGGAAACCTGGGTCTTACGGTGGGCGGGTTTCTCGCCCGCCTTATCGTTACTTATGCCTACATTTGCTTTTCCAATCTCTCCAGCAAACCTTACAGTTCACCTTCGCCGATATTGGAATGCTCCCCTACCACTCGTATTGCTACGAATCCTTCGCTTCGGTACTAGATTTGATGCCCGATTATTATCGACGCCCTGTCGCTCGACCAGTGAGCTGTTACGCACTCTTTAAAGGAATAGCTGCTTCCAAGCTAACCTCCTGGCTGTCTCTGCAACTGGACCACCTTTGTTCAACTTAATCTAGATTTGGGGACCTTAGCGGAAGGTCTGGGTTCTTTCCCTCTCGGACTGGGACCTTAGCACCCCAGCCCTCACTGCCGTTTCAATATGATGGCATTCGGAGTTCGTCAGGATTTGGTAGGATGTGACTCCCCCTAGTCCTATCGGTAGCTCTACCTCCATCATACAATCCACGACGCTGTTCCTAAAAACATTTCGGGGAGTACGAGCTATTTCTCAGTTTGATTAGCCTTTCACCCCTACCCACAGCTCATCCGGAAGCTTTTCAACGCTTATCGGTTCGGTCCTCCATTCCGTGTTACCGGAACTTCAACCTGGCCATGGGTAGATCACTAAGTTTCGCGTCTACCCCCTCCGACTCAGCCGCCCTTTCAGACTCGCTTTCGCTCCGGGTACAGCACTGAATGCCTTACCCTTGCCGGAGAGGTGTAACTCGTAGGCTCATTATGCAAAAGGCACGCCGTCACCCCACTCAAGGGCTCCGACCGCTTGTAAGCGCACGGTTTCAGGTTCTATTTCACCCCGTTATTCACGGTACTTTTCACCTTTCCCTCACGGTACTCGTTCACTATCGGTCTCTCAGGAGTATTTAGCCTTACCAGATGGTGCTGGCAAATTCAACCGGGATTCCTCCGGTCCCGGCCTACTCAGGATACCCGCCCAATCAACAACCTTTCCAATACGGGACTCTCACCCTCTACCGTCGGCCTTCCCATGCCGTTCTCGTCAGTTTGTCAATCTTTATGCAGGTCCTATAACCCCGAACATGCCGTAACATATTCGGTTTGGGCTGTTCCGCTTTCGCTCGCCACTACTCACGGAATCACTGTTGTTTTCTCCTCCTATGGGTACTTAGATGTTTCAGTTCCCCACGTTCGCCTATCTTTCGATATAATCCGCATTACGCGGACTGGGTTGCCCCATTCGGAAATCTGCG
>NZ_BTPD01000030.1:0-3022 GCF_036245625.1 Algoriphagus confluentis | reverse complement strand
TCGATGAGGAAGGCGATGTAATCGAGTACAGCTTGACGGTAACTAACACAGGAAACGTCACCCTGACCGATGTGACCATTACCGATCCGTTGACCGGACTGGATCAGAACATCGGAACCCTGGCACCGGGCGAAAGTGAAACCATCACGACGACCTATACGGTGACTCAGCAAGACGTGGACCGAGGCAGCGTAATCAACCTGGCTACTGCCACAGGTACTGATCCTGACGGAGGAGAGACCGAAGGCACTGACGAGATCGAAGTGACCGGGGAGAAAAACCCTGCGATCAGCATCGAGAAGAGCACGACCACCGAAAGCTTCGACCAGGAAGGCGATGTAATCGAGTACAGCTTGACGGTAACTAACACAGGAAACGTCACCCTGACCGATGTGACCATTACCGATCCGTTGACCGGACTGGATCAGAACATCGGAACCCTGGCACCGGGTGAAAGTGAAACCATCACGACGACCTATACGGTGACCCAGCAAGACGTGGACCGAGGCAGCGTAACCAACCTGGCCACTGCCACAGGTACTGATCCTGACGGAGGAGAGACCGGGGGATCAGGTTCGGTGGTAGTTGAGGGTGAAGGAAATCCATCCATTGATTTGACAAAAACAGCCGGAGTGGAAACCTACACGGAAGTAGGTCAAGAAATTCCTTACACTTTGGTGGTTACCAATACAGGAAATGAAACCTTGACTAATGTGGTTGTACTCGATCCACTGACTGGATTGGTAGAAACTATCCCAAATCTTGATCCCGGAGAATCTGTATCTATTGAAACTACCTACGTGGTCACCGAGGGAGATATTTCGGCTGGAACCATTACCAATACTGCTACTGCGACTGGAAATGCTGCAGATGGACAATTAGTGGAAGATAGTGCAAGCACCTTGATTACGGTAGGTATTTTGCCTGGAATACAGATTGAAAAATCTGTGGATAAAACTGCAGTGATTGCGGTAGGGGAAGTGATTAACTATACTTTGGTGGTGACCAATACCGGAAATTCAATCTTGGAAGATGTAGTAGTGACTGATCCCTTGACTGGATTTGAAGAGGAGATTCCATCGATTGCACCCGGTGAATCAATATCCTTTGAAACTACCTATACCGTAACTGCTGAAGATTTTTCTGAAAAAGAGGAAATAGTCAATGTGGCCTTTGTTTCTGCTCCTAATCCTGGTGGTGGTGAAAACTTGACCGATCAGGATGAAGTGACTACAGACCTGCTTTGTGAAGGGCAGACTTTAGTTACGGGTTCCTTATTTACGGTGATTGGAAGAGAGCCTCTAGCAAATGTTCCAGTAATATTGATTCCAAAAGAAAATACGGATGGAGATACCATTTTGGTACTGACTAACAGCAATGGTCGATATGTCTTCAGGGATGTAAATCCTGGAGATTATTTCATTTACGTTTTGGATCAAGTTCTGCTTACCAGTAAAGGTTTAAGGCCGGTAGATGGGGATACGGCAAGTATTACTGTTCAGCCTTGTGTGTATGAGGATGTAGATTTCAGATACGCACCCTCTGGTTCAGGCCCAGCATTTAATTTAGTCCTAAGTGGATTTGTCTGGTATGACCTGAATGGGGATGGAGTCCAAAATGAATGGTATGATGCCAATGGAGATGGAGAAGTCACTCAAAATGTGATCAGCCCGGGTGAGCCGCTCAACGTGTTCAATTGGGAATGGATAGATCTGAATGGAGATGGTAGCTATTTGGGTCCAGAGAATGAAGGAGAATTGAATAAAGCTGGATTTGGGAATCCTGATGGCACCAATATTCAAATTAAAGGACCGAATGAGTATGAGGCTACAGCTACGGTTGGCCAATTCGGATTCTGGAGGCATGAATTGAACAAGGCTGATCCGTATGGGGAATATGAAGTCACCTTAATTACTGACCCGGTATTTGATGCGGTTGGACTTCAATTAGGCGCTTCTGGTTTAGTGAAAAACCTACCTGATCCTTCAGGACGATTAGCCGATTTGGAAGCAGAAAGAAGGTTAGTCTGCGAGATCACCACCCCTGTGGTCCAGTTTGGGACAGTTTCACCAAATAATCTGATCAGCTTTGACTTTGACTATGGTTTGAGATGCTTCTTGGTAGAGGATGAAGTCAATCTGGCGGTTGAAAAAACCAGCTTTGACATTGAAATCTACGAGGGGGATGAATTTGTCTACGAAGTCAAACTTCGAAATATCGATGATACCGATGCTTCGGAGGTTATTTTAATAGATGATCTGCCTCTCAATGTAAGCTACCTAAGTTCTGAAATCATTTCCAATCCATCCGGTGCGGAGGTGACATTGACCGTTTCGGGTAATCGACTGACATGGAACATTCCTGAATTTACCGCAGGTGCAGAACTAGTAGTAGAAATACGTGTCAGAGCAGGTGATCCAGGCCTCATTACCAACATTGCTGAGGTTTCTGCTAGCGAAAATGACATAGATGAGCAGGATAACCGGGCTGATGATGTCAATGAGATTCTTCCATTCAGAATACCGAATGTGATTACTCCTGGAACTATAGATGGAGACAATGATACCTTCGAAATTCTAGGCTTAGGCAAGTTTGTCAGCAATGAAATCGTCATCTTCAACAGATGGGGAGATCATGTTTTCGAAACGGAGGATTACCAAAATGACTGGAATGCACCAGGCCAGGTAGCCGGGACTTACTTCTACGTGCTAAAAACCATTGACCGTGAAGGTAGACCACATGAATTCAAAGGTTGGATTCAGGTGATTAAATAAAATTTTAGAATAATGGGATTGAAAATCAAGTAATTGAGGATCAGGCCCATTCATTAATGTCCAGTATTTCTTTTAAATATGAAAACGACTTTTAAAATCATAGCAATGACCCTTTTGTTAGGCATTTGGTCTTGGGGGAGTAGTTTTGGCCAGCAGCTGCCTCAGTTCAGCCAGTACATATTCAACGGGCTGCATGTGAATCCTGGATATGCGGGCTACAAGGGGGAGCCGTACATCCAGACGACCTA
>NZ_BTPD01000029.1:0-4429 GCF_036245625.1 Algoriphagus confluentis | reverse complement strand
TACTATTACTTTATCCCGCCTAAGAAGAAGAGGTTATGAATCAATGCTTTCCTATTACCTAAAAATGCAACCTACAATCCAGTGAACCGCCGTATACGAGGCCCGTACGTACGGTGGTGTGAGAGGCGCACCTCGTCAACTTAACGGTTGGCGAGGCCGTCTACTCGATTGGCAGCTGGGCTTCTTTGTCCGTTCATTCTACAATTTTTTTGTCAGGCCCCATTATTAGCCAATTTACAAGTGCTAATCTAGCAAGTTGCATTGTTTCCAAATGTGTCATATACTGACTGTCTGCTTTGTCAGACTTGGCCCAATCTATTTGTTCGTCCCCAAGTAGTAACATACCATTATGAACAATATTAGACCTAAGATTATATATCTTATTAAATTTTGCCAAAGCACTATCACTATTTGCAACATAAGTTTTTAAAAACGTTTTGAATTTCGCTTTAACTCCCCAAATAGGTCTGCCGCATTTATGACAATTAATTGGCGAAGACTTTAATGTTTGGCAATCGTGACATTCAAACTCTACACCTTCTTTCTTGTCCTTATATTCAAAGTTCACCAATGTTTCTATGCTGCTAACGAAGGATAAAAAAGACATACTTCTCATTTTTGATTTTATGTCAATTCCGTTGCATATTAGGTGGCAAATTGTGTCAACGATTTTTCTTGATTTAGTGTCAAGTGAGAAATACTTTAATAACGCCTTATAAATTGTGTTTGGCAAAACAATCTCTTTGTCTTTACTGTCAATTGGGTCGTATTGGTAGTAAAGTTTATGAGGAATGATATTTATTAGTGGGTGTCTTTGTTCACTAAATCCATCAATTTTTAAGTCATTTCCAATAGTCGGATAGTAATAAATTCCCATAATCAATGAACTTGAAGTATTATTAATTTCTTCTTTATCTTTCTCTAAGTCGTCTGGCAATGGTGTTCCCCATTTTAACTCAGTTTCCGAAAGGTTATGTATTCGGTGATTTGTAAGTGCAGAAAGCAATCTTGTTAGTCTGCTTAACTTATTTGTTTGGTTTGTAGTTGGTGATATAAATGATTTAATTGATTGTAGGTCTTCTGGAACTTCTGGATTTTCATTTTCGTCAATCCAAAATTCAATTATTAGAGGAATATCATTTGCGTGTTTTGACTTTGGTGCATTTTCATAGTCACAAGGATAGATTTGAAACTCATCTTCAAATCGAAAATGTCCAGTTATAGGTGTCTTACTGAAAATTATATTTCTGAAATATTTTCGTTTCATTGGTTGTTTTTTAGCCTTGCTGTTAGTAGCTGGGCTTTCTTTCTTATATGAATTCGTTCTTAAGTTCATCATACTTTTCTTTCAAAAGAAGTTTGTTCTTGTCAAGTACAATAACCTTCGCTCTTTCAACAAATGGCTTAAGATGTTCATTTTCCATAGCACTCATTATTATTTGAGTATCACTTGTAATTTCATTTGTAAGTAAGTTAACAATTTTGTCATAGTTGGTATGAGATTGTTCTTGTTGATTTGGGGTGTCTATGATTAGTGCGGATTTTACTTCACTACCGTATTTTTCTACCATTGTAAACACTGTCAAGTAGTATGCAAGAATTGCCCTAACACCTTCTGCGGCTCCACCTTCTTTGATGATTTTATTGTAATCTAATGGAGAGTTTATTTCTGATAGGTTAACTGCTTCTGCGTCCAATGATTTAATGTACTTTGTAAGTATGGATTTAAATGAATCATTAATTGTTTCAGTTGTTTCCTTACTAATTAGACCTTTTTGTTCTTTGCTTAGTACTTTTAAGTCATCATCAATTTGCTTGATTTCTGCTTGTTTAACAGATTTAGTTTGAATGACACTTTCTTTTATTGATTTCCCTGCGATACTCTCAATAATTTGATTGAAATTGATGGCAGGAACATTATCTTCTTCAATGACATACTTATCATTTATCTCATTAATCCGATTCCTTGCGTCATTTAATTCTGTCTCGTTTTTTTCAATTTTTGAATCAATTTTGTTGATTTCAGCTAGCAAAACTCTCAATTGATTTTCAGCTTGTGCCTTGTCCGTGAGAATTGATGTTCGATTTAGAATAGAGTTGTCGTGAACAACTCCACAAAGAGGACATTCTATTTCTTCATCTTCTATATTTTCAACAGAATACTTGTAGTCCTTGTCAAGTTCTGAGATTAATTTTTCAGTCAAAATTTGTTGCTGAAACAGATATGCTTTTTCGGAATTGAGGATTGCCATATTATTTAATAACTTCTCTTGGCTTTCTTGAAGTGATTTTAAGTCAGCTTTGATGCTATCGGTAATTTTCTCAAGTGTATTAAGATTTATCACTGTTTGGAGAGCTTGAGGTATATATGATTCTACAACTTCTATGGCAGTGTCAAATTTTACAACTTCGGTTTCAGCAATCTTTTGAGTTACTTTTTTATCTGATTTTTCTGATTCAATTTCAAAATGTTCAGAAGTCAATAACCCTACGTGATATTTAATAATTGTGCTTTTCCATTTTTGGTATTGACCTAGATTGTCAAAATTATCCCAAGCTTTAGCCCAACTTCTTTTTTGGTCAATATAAAAAGGAAGGAAATAAAATGCAGGGGGCGGTGTTTCAACAACGGATGTACTTTGATTAGGTAATAAAGCTTTGAAGTCAACAATTTCAGCGAATCGTTTAGAATAGTCACCAGTTATTTTTTGAAATTCTTGAACTTCATTATCATTCTCCTTAAGGTGTATTTGATTTTTATATCTCTGTACACGATAGGAATCATCGCCAATTTGAAATTCGACAATAGTTTTACAATCTTGGCTATTCCAAGTTGTATCAAGCTCTGGTTCACAACCAAGCCCCCAAAAAATCAATTTCAATAAAGTTGACTTACCAACGCTGTTGTCATTAGCTGTTATCAGATTCAGGTTTGGGCTGAATTCGAACAGATTTGCTGACTTTATCGAATTTGATAGAACTAGCAGTCGTTTGAATTTTAAGCTTTTCATTTTTCTTAGTTCTTAAATTTCTTATTAGTATTTTAAAATTTTCTTTTCCCATTAGTTCATCATTATGTATTCACAAATTAAGGCAGTCGAAAATTCGTCTTTTGTAGGAAACTGTTTCTTTATTTTGGCAGGTGCTGAGTTGAATGTTCTTTCTATTAGTTCTGTCATTTCGGTTACACCGTCACTAATTCCTTTATCAATATTGTTCGTAAAAAATTGCGTAGTATCTTTTTGAAGAGTGCTAGTGTTACTAATTCTTTGTCTTTTGTACCTATCAAAAGAACGTTTAAGTTTCTTTGCTTGCAATGATTTTAAACCCATTTCTGAGCAAATATTGTTGAAATCAATTTCAATTTTTGCTTCATCCTTAATGTTCGTAAATTCATTGATTACTTTGGAAACCTGAATTGAAGTCAATGCCTTGTTTTTTAAAAGTTCATCCCATTTAGAAAAGTCATATGTAACTTTTCCTTTTCTATATAGCTCGTCAATTAGAAGTGTGTATATGCTTTCAGCATTTGTATAAGAGCCAGGGAATAAACTGTTAATTAGTTTCGCAATGGTTCCAATTAAAATTGTTTGATAGTCGGAATCGGGTATGTCCGATATAATAAATCTAAGATTTGCTGGTAACTCCGATATTCCTATTTCCTTTTTAAGTTCACTTTCTAATTCGCTAATTTGTTTGCTCGATAAATCTTCCTTTCGAATGATTTTTAATTCAATATTTTCTTTAGCCAATTCAAGGGTGAATTTATTCGAGGTTATAAGATTTAAAGTTTCAATTTTCGTTACATAAGGCTTACCTGAAACGCCTTTAATCAATTTTCCTAGTACAGAATTCCCGCCTTTCTTATTTTCAACAAGTTGGTATGTATTGAAAGGTGACTTATTAGTCTTTACTTGGTTGAACTCGAATTTAGCTTTGTCTACATCCAATGAATTCGAAACTACAACGTCTTCGTGTAGTTCAATAATAACTGCATATTCTTGTTGGTCTGAATGACTTGATATTACTCTATACAATGCCCAATGATATTGAAAGGAGTATTTGTCAAAAGTCGATGAACCTGACTTTTCACGCTGTCCTTCAAATAATGGGTTGTTGTCTGTTTTTTTACTCATATCAATTATGTCACGGTGTCTATTAGCCTTGCTGCCAACGTTTTCGGGCTTTGCGTTCGGGCGGGTTTCGGAGCACAAAACTGTCAACCAGCACTGAACTTGAATAGAAGCAGAAAGCTCCACGTTTGCACGTCACCCCGCCTGACGCAAAACCCGTGTGCCTGTTGCACAACTCTCCCAACAAGATAGTTTTTTTAGGTATGAAGACCTCATGTCTCATGATTAATTTTAATTGCATGCTGATTTTAAGTTGATTAAAATATTGTAAATCAGTATATTAAAACATGCAAGGA
>NZ_BTPD01000028.1:0-7048 GCF_036245625.1 Algoriphagus confluentis | reverse complement strand
TTCCCCTCGGCATCATAGACAAAGGTAGCGGGGACTCCAGTCAATCGAAAGGCAGAGGCCAGTCTAAAAAGGGTGTCAGAATAAAAGCGGTGCGTATCCAAACTATCAAGCCTATAGTGTTCTGCAAAACTCTTGACCTCCTCAACCGACTCGGAGGAAACCCATAAAAATTAAGTTTCAAGATTTTCGCTAAAATTTCTATGGATCAACTCAGCCTCAGACTGACAGATCGGACAGGAAGAATTGAAGTAGATTAGGACAGAAGGGAAATTAGTTAATTCCTTTTTCAAATTAACATACTGACAATTCGTGTTACTTACCAGGTAACTTGGAACAGATACAAACAAAAGTTCCTGTTTAACTCGAATTGAATAGCGCAAAATGACAAGAAAAACACCAAGTGAAACTAAGGAAAACAACGATATTAAAAGAATTTTTCTCTTGTCCATACATCATAGAATAAATACTTTAAACAGAAACAAATAGCCAAAAAACTAAAAAAAGACCATAAAAAAGAATATACGAAACAGTCAAAAAGATAGAATTTTTAATCGAGAGCTTATGTTGGGTCCGAAATAAATAATATAATGAAAAAATAAAAAGCAATTGGAAAAAATTGATTCTGGACCAAATAAAATAAAATTTTAAAAATTCAGAATTTGAATCAATAAAACCTAGGACACTTAAGGGGTAATAATACAAAATATCATTTTTTACTAAGGGGGGATCGAAAAATAAAAGAATCACCGAATAAATCAAATCCCCAAAAACAACAAAAAGATAAGAGGTTAATATACTTTTCATAAGTTCACTAGGAACAACTACTAAATCAAGCATATATGCTACTAAATAGATTAATCCACAAACAAGCCCAACTTTCACCATGAGCCAAAGTGGCGAAATAAAATCAACAGTCATGCTAATCCAAAATCTGGATACGCTACCTTTCTTAAAATTATCATCAGGAATTTTGAGCCCCACCTCATTTAAATAAACCAATTCAGTCCATACCAAATGGTTGTAGATTAGTGTTGAAATTAAATTTAGTATAGCAACAATAATAAAAACTCTCAAGAAGGACTGATTGGTAAACTCGTATATTGGTAAAAGAAACCTACCCATACAATTACTTTTTAGAACTTAAATTTTCTAAGTCACGAACCATCTTTTGGTATTCAATCAAATCGGGTATAAAATTAAAAGTTTTCCAAAAATCAGGATCATAAGGAATATCTAAATTTTTCAATTTAGTCTCCCAAACTAATGCATTTCTATTTTTCACTTTATCAAAAAATCTTTTATTATCAAAAATCTCATTTACCCAAAGCTCCATTTTTAATACTTGAATACCGTCTTTAGAATCAGAATCAATAGCAGCTAAATTTTCTGTACCTTGAGAATAAAACCTTGATAAATAATATCTATCATTAACCTTACGATATTCTATTCTCGAATAATTAGTAAGTACCTTTTTCATAAATAAATCGGCTGTGAATCTATCATTTGGAACACGAACCATTTCAATTGAAACTACCGCAAAATCCGATAGATTAACAACGAAAAACCCATTTGTGGAAAACATTCCAGTCGGTGCTGAAAAAGAAATTTTGGCAATTCGATCATCCCCACTTTTAAAAATAGAATCAAGTTTAAAATCAAAAAAATCCAATAAATCTTTCTTGATCCCTCTAAAATATGAAGGTTCACTATGATACCTTCTCAAAATATCCCTATAATTTAAACTAATAAGGAAATCATTTTTTTCAGTAAATATATTTGAAAGAAGTTTTGTGAATAAATCCTCTTCAACAAAATCTTCACTTTTTCGCAGGCTATATACCTGAACTTTTCTTCGAAGAGGATCAGATCTATAAGAAAAATCATTTATACCAATTGCGGCATCTAAAAATCTCACATAACTTGTATCTCGCAATACAGATTCCCTATAATATCCTTTAATTAAATATTGTTTGTTTGGATAATTCTCTTTCAATCTTGAAAAGGCTTCTTTCATGATCTGTAAAGATGAATCGGCTTTTACAATAACTTCATCTAAAAAATAGGGGTCAGGATACATGAGTATTAATATCTTTTCTCGTACAGAATCTAAACTAATTTCAACAGGCTTATACCCCAATAATTGAAAAACCAAATTTCCTTCATTCCTATTGCTGTTGAAAATAAAATTCCCTTCTTTATTTGAAAAAGTTCCTCGATTCCCATCTTTTATATAAACTGAAACATTTGCAAGTCCTTCATTAGTCTCAGGATCAACAATCTGTCCAAAGATCCTTCCCATATCCTGAGTTAAGGATTTTGAATAAATGATAATAAAAACAAAACAAAAAAGGCATCGAACCATTATATTAAAACTGGTTATTTATTTAAGTTGTTTGTATAACTATAAAAGATAGCTTCCAATAAAGGAAGCTATCTTTTGTTTTTCAATTAAACCACAGCTTCGAAATCGAAGCCATGATTCCCGCAATGTTCAGTCCACGTACTAGCAAAAAGCGTCATACCTCCATGCCATCCCCCTGAATTCCAAAGATTCGCAAGAGTCATACAGTACTCTGCCCTAGAAACTCCCCCCCACAAGATTTTCCATCTGGTCATTTGTTAATTTTTCCATAGTTGTTAATGGTTAATTGTTAGAAATAATTAAAAGAATGGTTGATTTTAAGTATTCTAGTTCATACTTCCAAATCACTTAGGATCAGAAACTTCCAATTCTTGGAAAAGTACAAACTGAAAAACGGATTTTTTCGGAATATTCTTCTGAATTCTTAGGTCTACCCCCCCCCTAAGCCTTAGTTTGTTTTCCAATATCTTAAACTAACAAAATATTTAATCGAATTTCAACTAATTTTGAATTATTTTAAATTCTTGGAAAAATCAAACGATAAATTTAATACCCCTTATTAAGGAACTGGGGCGGAGTCCCTAGCCTCAAAAAAATCAAACTTCTGATTCTTGTATTGAGAATAGGCGAATCATTAGTCTTCTGCCTTAAAAAATCGCTCACAGATTACACAGACTTGCACAGATTATTGAAAGGACTACAAGCTTCAACTTGAACACTGAACCCTGCTCCCGATAGTTAGCAGGACTGCAAACTGCCTACTGCCTACCGAAAAGCCCGTTCCTGCTGACTCAGCCCCTCACTAAATCCCTCAAACTTTCCGAAAGTAGGTTTTCTCCCTGCGCCAATAGGTCGGGCGTACCCACCTCCACCAGTCTACCCTGATCCAAAATCATCACCTCGTCTGCAAGCAGGGCAGGTCGGATGCGGTGTGTGACTACCAAAACAGGAATCTCTTTCTTCACCTTCAGGATCAAGTCCAGCATTTTCTGCTCAGTCATCCGATCCATGGCTCCGGTGAATTCATCCAGAAAAAGTGCCTTAGGACGTTTGATCAAAGCCCTGGCAATGCCTACCAGCTGCTTTTGGCCTCCCGATAAATTCACTCCTTCTTCTCCCACCTGAGTAAAATAGCCCTGTGGCATTCGCTCGAAAAACTCATGCAATCCCAACTCCTGACATCTTCGAACCACCTGTTCAAAACAAGCCGGATTGGGATCCAAGCTGAGGTTATACCCCAGACTCCCGTTGAAAATCTTGATCTCCTGAGGCACATACCCTACCTGTTCACGCCAGCTTTTTTTAGAAATAGCTTTCATGGACCTATCCTCATTGATCAGGATAGATCCCGATTCGGGGGAATAAAAACCCATCAAAACTTGTAAGAGTGTACTTTTACCACCCCCTGATTCGCCCAACAGGATGCTCAATTTCCCTTGCTTCAGTTCAAAAGTCAGCCCATCAAAGAGTAATTTCCTGCCGGGAAAGCGGAAACTCAAGTTCTCCACCTGAATCCGGGTTACCGTCTCAGGAATCTCCTCCCCATCTTCTACATGCTCCTTTTTTACCTGTACAAATTCATAAAGTCTATCCCCTGCGATCTGTGCTTCTTGGATTTGAAGATTGGCAAGGGCCAGTTTGTTCACTGCCGGGACCAGCATGCCGAGCATTCCGCTGATCGCCACCAAGACTCCCAGTTCCATTTGATTTTGTGCCACCAGATAGCAGCAAGTGCCCAAAACAGAAACCAAAAACACCACACCCGCCAGTTGGGATACCAAGCCCAAGCGATTGCTGACTTGTCCTAAGGCAAAAGCATCATCCTGAAATCGTTGGTAGGCACTTTGATTAGCTTTCAAAAACAGCCCCTCTTTAGAATCTCCCTTGACGGCTCCTATACCCGTAAGCGTATCGATAAAACCCGATTCCGAACCCGAATAGCTCATCATCACTGCTTTCTGACCCTTTTGAATCGGTCTGTGGTATCGGTAAACCAGAAGAAAATAAACGGGGAGAAAAACAGCAACCCAACATCCAATCTCCCAAGCGTATAAAAAAATCGAAGTCGTACACACGATGACCACAAAGGAATCCACCATCAGTTCGGTAGTCAAGACCGACACCGCCCGCTGAATGCGGCGCGAATCATTCATCCGCGAGGTGATATCCCCGACCTTTCGGGAGTCAAAGAATCGCTTGGGTAATCCCAGCAACTGCTCAAAAAATCCGCTGATCAGTCGGAGATTCAATTCTTTGCTTTGACGCACCAAAATGGAAGCACGCAGGTAGCTGAGCACCGATCTTCCGATCAAGAGGACAAAAAGCAGTACCAGACCCAGAGCCAGCTTTTGCCAGGCCTGATTGGGCAGAAACTCATCGATGAGTTTTTGGGAAAATACCGCCACAGCCAGCCCCAAGATCGTGGTGACCAAACCAAGAAAACCCGAGATTAGTAGAATGGGAAGATCTGGTCGCACCAAGTCCAAGATCCATTTTTTCTTTTTCAGAAGGCTACTTTCCGAAGTCTCAAACTCGGAACCGGGGCGGATCAAGATCAACGTCCTGCTTTGCCAGATTGCCAAAAGCTCCTCCGCCGTAATCCAGCAAGCTCCCAAAGCCGGATCCATCAGCTGATACTGCTCACCTTTTTTACCATAGCACACCACAAAGTGGCTTAATTTCTGATCGATCACCACATGAAGAATGACAGGGAACTCCAACTCATCCAAGTAACTCATTTGCTTTACCCGAAAAGCATCGCCTTCCATACCCAACTGCTTGGCTGCTTCCACCAAACCCAAAACCGTGGTACCCTGAATGGCTGTGCCGCTCAAGTGACGGAGGTATTCAATCGACCGCTCACCGCCAAAGTATCGGATGACTGAAGCCAAGCAGGCCACTCCACAGTCAGAACTCGCCTGCTGCAAGACCACAGGGATTTTAGCGGGAGCGATCACCAATTATACAGATTATGTTGACAATACTTGACCATATTTAGAAATATGCCATCAATTATTTCAAAGAAATAAACAAAATAAATATAATCCACAAAAGAAATATACCACCGTATGAAAGCAATACAACCTTCAAATTATTATCAAAATCGCTTTGTGAAACTTTGCTGATTAAAAAAGAAAATAAAAGAATATATAACAATTCAAATAAATTAACTGAAATGAGGAGATAATCCAAAGAAGTCGACGTATTGTCATCAAAGAATAACGCCTGAAGAGATAGATCTACTTTTAAATTAGTTTTCTTGGACACCAAATCGAAAACCATTGGGATAAAAAAAATAAAATTTGAGACAAGATTTAAAACAAAAATAATTTTTAAATTGATAGAAAAATTAGCCATATAAAATCCAAGATATATTACCAAAGTAACAAAAAAGATACTGCCAACACTAATCAACAAACTTATAAATAATAATAAAAAATCTAAAAATATATAATCTCTACTTGTTGCAAAATTCAAAAAATCAACATCTTTAAGTATGCTTTTTTGATAATTCAGGAATAAATAAATTAAAATAAAAGCGATCAAAGCACAAGGCAAGCAATTAATTACCTTTCTTAACATAGTAATATTCGAATTTGGATACACTCCGAACCAAAGTATCGCCTTTAAAATAGTATCTCTTTTTGTCCGAATTCGGAAATCTCATTCCGTTAGCACTAGAATATGCAGTTATTTCAAGAACACCTTCAGAAGTCTGCCATTTAAAGTTAGGAAGATCGACAATACTTATATCCCTAAAATATTCATTACTTCTTAATGCTCTTAGATCAATAATGTAATTTCCATTTTTTTGAAAATTATAAGAATATTTATTTTCAATCGATTCATCATACTCTATTTGACCATCAACGGTTTTCATTACCATAATCCATACCCCAATCAGCCTGGGATCTAAAGAATCATTTTGATAATATAAATCAGTTCTCAAAGAAACTGGATAGGTTTCTGCAATCTTGCTTTCACTTAATTTCAAAATTAAAATAAAGCTAAGTAATATATATTTCATTTTAAAAACCATGACATCAACATTTAAGTTCAGCTATATACAAAGGGCAGATTATGAAACTGACTGCCCCAGAAAGGACAGTCAGATTGAATTAGGCTTGAGCACAGTTTATCAAATTTGCCCAAGCAAGAGCCCATGCAGCAAGGTTCAAGTCACTAGGGTCATTTCGATATCTTTCCCCTGCTATTTCTACTGCAAGCGCTTCGCCAAAACATTCCCTTCCCCCCACCAGATTTTCCATCTGGTCATTTGTTAATTTTTCCATAGTTGTTAATGGTTAATTGTTTGAAATAATTAAATGAATGGTTGATTTTAAGTATTCTAGTTCACACTTCCAAATCACTTAGGATCAGAAACTTCCAATTCTTGGAAAAGTACAAACTGAAAAACGGATTTTTTCGGAATATTCTTCTGAATTCTTAGGTCTACCCCCCCCCCCTAAGCCTTAGTTTGTTTTCCAATATCTTAAACTAACAAAATATTTAATCTAATTTCAACTAATTTTGAATTATTTTAAATTCTTGGAAAAATCAAACGATAAATTTAATACCCCTTATTAAGGAACTGGGGCGGAGTCCCTAGCCTCAAAAAAATCAAACTTCTGATTCTTGTATTGAGAATAGGCGAATCATTAGTCTTCTGCCTTAAAAAATCGCTCA
>NZ_BTPD01000027.1:0-11657 GCF_036245625.1 Algoriphagus confluentis | reverse complement strand
ACCTACACTGCGACCAGTGAGACGAATTGGTTCAGCCTGAGCGATATGACCTATGATGCCAATGGGAATATCATGGCCCTGACAAGAAAAAATCAAAGGACATCAAGTACCTATGGTGATGTGGATGTATTGACTTATGGATATCAAGCTAACAGCAATAAGTTAACCCAGGTAACAGATGGAATGGGGGGCCAATCTTATACCTCTAAAGGCTTTATCGAGCGAAGTTCAAATGCCTATGCCTATGATGCCAATGGCAACCTGAAGACCAACCTGGACAAGCAGATCAGCAACATCACTTACAACCATTTGAATCTTCCGGTAGAAGTGAGTTTCAATACCGGAGCGAAGATCCGCTTTGCCTATGATGCAGAAGGTATCAAATTAACCCAGGAGGTATACAATACCAGCGGTGCTCTGACTAAGACGCAGGACTATGTTGGTGAGTTTGTATTTCAAAATGGTGCCCTAGATTACCTGATTCATGAAGAGGGAAAAGTTGCGGTCGAGTTGGGCACCTACCAATATGAGGTACTATCTTTCTAAACAGTATCCACCCGAGCAACTGCATATTTTTCAGCCTCCATTGACCAGCTAAGATTGCTTCAAAAACAAACTTATGAAAAGAGCGAGTCAACAAGAAATGGAGGCGATGGTAGCTTCCTTCAAATCCAGTGGTCTGACCCAACGTGACTTTTGTCTGCGGGAGAATATCAAGCTGCCCACCTTCTCCTACTGGTACCGAAAAGTAGGAGCTGGAGCTACGGCTGTCTCATCCGGTTTCACTGAAGTGAGCCCTTCTTTGCCTTCTGGCGATCTTGAGGTAGTCTATCCCAATGGTGTAAGGATTCGGGGGATCCAGGAATTAAAATTGGGTCGCGACAGCAGAAAACACCGCCTTTGGCGGGCTACGCTGGGACAGGCGCTGAATGCAGACCATACTTTCCTTCTGGCAACAGGGGCATGATGACCCCCTTGGGTTCTGATTCCGGAGTATGGCCTGTCCTGAATGTCGGGATTGCTCTTAATATTTAATGGTTTTAGCTTTTTAGTGGATTATTCAGGACTTTGTGGGAGGAGGTGGACCGAAAGCCAAAACGCTTGTGTCACATAAAAATCTATATACTCCTTGAGCTCCTCTGGGTGTAAAAGAAGGTTGATCTCTTAACTAGTTGTTGAAAACGGCTTATCCAACCTCATATGGATGGTTTGGCGGTTAAACATCTACCCCTTTGGCTCTGTGGAATAAATAAGCATGCCGGGGAGCCTTGGCCCTGTTGCTGAGACCAAAAGTGAAAATCTTATGAAGTAAGTTGACGATTTTGGAGATACCTCTTGGGTTTCTCAATGGTCCAAAAAGAAATCTATTGAAAAATTCAGGATGTTTTCTGTTCAATAATCGAATGGTCAGTTCTTTCCCCGATTTGTTGGTGGATTTTCTTCTTGAGCCTTTTCTGATTCTGTAGTAGAAACCAATCTGGGGAAGCTTGTGCACTTTTCCTCCTGATTTCAGGAGATTAATCCAAAACTCCCAATCCTCCCACCCCAAGCAAAAGCGGGGATCAAAACCTCCTGTTTTTTCCCAGTCTGACTTTCTGAACACGGCTGACATAAAAATCATGTTGTCTAAGGCCAGCTGTTGGAGTGAAAATGGCTTCAGTTTCCAGTATTCACACCTACTTCCGAATTTTTCAGCTTCACAATAGACGACTTTAAGATCAGGGTCAGTTTCCAACTTCTCTACAGCTTGGGAAATATAGTCTGGAGATATCTTGTCATCCGAGTCCAAAGGAAGGATATAGGTTCCGGCTGCCTGGTGAATACCTTGATTTCTGGCTATAGAAGGTCCCTGATTGCATTGGTGGAATACCTTGATTTTTTCCGGCCATCGTCGGGCCCAACTTTCAAGGATGGTTTTGGTCCGGTCAGTGGACCCATCATCCATCACCACAATTTCAAAATTGGGGTAAGAGGTGCCCAGTGCGGAAGTGAGGGTTTCTTCCAAAAAAGCAGAGGAGTTGTAGCTTGGGATTACAATGGATACTAATGGAAAATGATTCATTCTGCTAGCGTTTACGGTTCCTAAAAAAGTTTTTTCGACGGTAATTGAGATAGGAGAAATAACTTCTTGATCCCCACTTGAATTCATAAAAGAATCGTTCTTCCGTAGTGAGCATCAATTGTTCCCGATGTGACTTCAATTTTAGGGTTTGGCTTTCCAAATGATCTACCCGGGATTCAGTGACCAATGCGTGAAGGATTTTGTTTTTTTTAAGGGTATTCGCGTAGTCATTATCCGCATACCAAAACCTGAATCTTTCATCCAACAAGCCTGTCTTTTGAAGCATGCTTCGCCTGAAAAAAAGACACCATCCAGTCACCTGTTTCCTGATTTCATACCCCAAGTGTATCCCGCTATGGGGCTGAATTCCTCTTTCCCGGTGGTTGATTTCACAGATGGGAGAAGCACTGTCCAAATCCGGATACTTTTCCAGAGTTTTGAGGATAGCACTCGCCCACCCCTTGTGAAAAATCAGGTCATTATTGCAAAGACAGATAAATGGGGCTTTTCCATTTCTGATTCCCATATTCATGAAGCGGTTGTAATTGAAGCTCTTTCTGGGGAAAATAGTCCTGCAAAACGGATAGGTATAGGGGTCGGTATTCGCCGATTCAAAGACTTGAATCAAAAACCGGATTTTATTGAAATCCTCGGAGTCAAGCAGCGACTCAATGGCCTGTGAAGTCAGGTCACGCAGTTCGGGTGTCTGTGCGTTTGACAGGATAATGATGTCTAGTTCTTGCATGGATTTTATTGATTGTTTTTCGTCTGAAATTGAGTGCTTTCAGGTAAAAGGAGAGGACAGTGGCCCAAGGGTAGATGACGGCCATTTTGCTCAAGTGGCGTACACTTGTCAGCGGGCCATGATACATGATGTATTTGAAAAGTGCCCGTTTTCGGTTCTCATTTAGAATACTCAGAAATGTTTTTTCTGGGTCCGACAGAAATGGGCATTCAGAAATCCTTCGATTTAGCCAAGTCCTCAGATGCAACTCTCCATAGCGCATGGTCTGCGTCTGCTGGCTTACGCTGGTACGATGTACCCGAATGAGTGTGTAAGCATCCGGATTGTTGAGATAGTGGACTTTGGCACCTGCCAATACACATTGTAGCCAAAATTGCCAGTCCTCGGTATGGGATACATTTTCGGGGAACAGACCCGAATGGCTAAGGAGACTTTGGCGAAACATTGGGCTGCTGACCACAGCAAGGTTGTTTAGGATCAGTTGTTCCAAAGCATAAGCTCCTGTTCCTGAAAACCGAATCATCCAGTCCCTACCCAAAAACTCCTGATCGGGATAGCGAATTTCAGGTTGGCCATCCTCGAAATAATGGTTTTCGGTGTAACAAAGATCCACATCAGGGTGGTTTTTTAAGAAATCTACCTGAAGCTGAAGTTTGGATCCGCTGAGCAGATCATCTGCGTCCAGAAACTGAATAAATTCTCCATTGGCTTTCTTCAATCCAAGATTTCTAGCCGCTGAAACCCCAGAATTGGGCTGATAGAAATATTGAATTCTAGGCTCACGGGCCTGCCAATCCCTGACTGTTTCCATGGTTTGATCCGTGGAACCATCATCAATAACCAAGGCTTCCCAGTCCGAATAAGTTTGGGACAGAAGATTGGCCAAACATTCCTCCAAATACCTGCCATAGTTGAAACAGGGGATAATAATTGATACTTTCATAAGTAGGTGTAAAAAAAGGTTTTGGTCCTTAAGCCGATAGAATAGCGCAAGGCGAAAGTCACTTGAGCAAATCTGGAATAGGAGGGAATGCTCAGAATCAATTTTCTGTTTTTCCAGATTTCCCAGCCTAATGCAAAGCAGAAAAAGGAGGATGCTCTCATCTGGGCGAGTTCATTCATCTTTTTTGCCGAAGTACTGGGATTTGCAGCTTTTGCAAATCGGGCACATACTTCCAGCCATTGATTTTCCCGGGAAATCCTTTGTATTGCCCGATCCAATCCTCGAGTGCTTCTTTTTTTTCCGATTAGATCGGTATGATTGGATTGATGTTGCCTATAGTTCACCAAAGGCTCCGGACAAAAAGTAATTGAACCCATACTCAGGGCTACAAATGCCAGCCAGTGATCATAAAAGCCGGTATCTGGCATTGGCAGAGCAGTACTCAACAGGGTTTTTCTAAACAGCATGCTGTGTCCTGATATGCAATTGAAAAGGAGAAAAGGCTCCTGATCATTCCAGTTTTGCAGTCGAAACTTATCCGACATTCGGAAATCCATACTTTTTCCCTCCTCATCGATGAGTAGGGAATCGTGATAGGCGATTTGATGACCTCCAATGTATTGATACAACACTTCTAGTTTTTGGGGATGCCAGATATCATCTTGATCACAGGGAGCAATGAATTGCCCTTGGCAGTCCCGAAAAACTGCTTCAAAATTCTTTTGGAGTCCAAGTCTTTTCTGATTTTGGATCAAATGAATAAAGGAATACTTGCTTTGGAATTCATGGATGATGCTAAGAGTATCATCTTTGGACTGATCATCCCGGACTCGGATTTCAAGAGGACGATAGGATTGATGGACTAGAGATTCCAGCTGCTCTCGCAGGAATTCTGCTCCATTGTAGGTGCAAAGTCCAATGGAAATTAGGGGCAATTGCTTCATACTTTTTCCAGGCTTTGTTTCTCGATAAGTCTACAGTAGCTGCCTTCCTTAAACAGGAGTTCAAAATGAGTCCCCTGTTCGGTTATTTTTCCCTCTTCGAGTACCAGGATCTGATCGGCCTTTTGGATGGTACTCAGCCGGTGGGCAATCACCAGGGTAGTCCGGTTTACCATGAGTTTTTGTAAGGCATCCTGAACGAGGTGTTCCGATTCGGTATCCAATGCTGAGGTTGCCTCATCCAAAAGCAGAATGGGTGGATTTTGCAAGACGGCTCGGGCAATACATATCCGCTGACGTTGTCCTCCTGATAGTCTTGCTCCCCGGTCTCCGATTTGGGTTTGATATCCCTTTTCTGTGGCCAAAATAAATTCATGTGCATTGGCTATCCTTGCTGCTTCTTCTACTTCTTGGTCATTCGCGTCGGGCTTGCCAAAAGCAATGTTATTTCTGATACTATCATGGAAAAGTATGCTTTCCTGATTCACCATTCCGATGAGGGACCGAATGGACTCGGAAGAGATTTGTTGCAAGTCGATTCCGTCTATCGTGATCCTACCCAGGGTGGGGCTGTGGAATTTGGGGATGAAATCCATTAATGTAGATTTTCCACCGCCGGATGGACCGACCAAGGCAATGGTTTTTCCCTTGGGGATGGTGAAGCTTACTTCCCGGAGAATGGGCTTGGACTCGTAGGCAAATGTGACTTCTTCAAACTTGATTTCCCTGAAGAAATCAGGGAGTCGAATTTCGTGATGGTCTGTGCTTCGACTGGATTTTTCATCCAAGACTTCCAAGACCCGTTCCCCGGCAGCCAATCCTGCGTGGAGTGTGCTGAATGATTCAGTCATGGCTTTGGCCGGGCGCATGATTTGAGAGAAAACAGCGATATAGGTGATAAAAGCTGCTGCCGAAAGCCCTTCCTCTCCCAGTAAAACAAGCTCGCCTCCGTAAAGGACCAAAATGGTAACCATGACGACGCCGAGAAATTCGCTGGTCGGTGAGGCCAATTGCTGACGGTAAGCCATTCGTCTGCCCAGATCAGAAAATTCGAGATTTTCTAGGGCAAACTTTTCTTTGGCCCGGTCGCTCGCATTGAATGCCTTTATGACTCGGATACCTGACAAGGCCTCATCCAGATGGCTGATCATCATTCCGAATCGCTCTTGGGCTTCTTTGGCCTGGGCTTTGAGCCGGCTTACAATTTTGGCAATTGCCCAAGCAGATACAGGAATGACCAGAATGGCAAAAAGTGTGAGCTTAACCGATATGGAAAACAGGATGACCAGATAAGCTAGCAACTGAAGCGGTTCCTTAAACAAAACCTGAAGTGTACTGGTAACAGAATATTGTACTACCTGTACGTCAGAAGCGATTTTGGATAGGATATTTCCTTTTCGCTGAGCCGTAAAGTAGGCCAAATCCATATCAATTACATGGTTAAACAAGGAATTTCTCAGGTTCAGGAGCGTGTTTATCCTGAAGTTTTCCATGACTCTAAATGAAAAATATCGGAAAAGGTTACTTAAAAAAACCGATATCAAAATGGTGCCACAAATCCATTTCAATGCTTCCATCTGTCCAAACTGGCCTTGAATCCGATAGGCGCAATATTCCATCCAGCCCATGATATCTGTGGCAGATTCAGGCGGTGATGGGAGTATTCCCGAAGCATCCTTGAACAAGGCAGCCAAAAGTGGTGCAAGAAGGGCAAGATTTAAGGTGCTGAACACGGTAGCCAATCCCGTCAGGAAAAAGTAAGGTATGGCGTATTTTTCCACTGGCTTGGCAAAACCCAATAATCTCAAATAGGTATTCACATTTTTTGATTTAGGATTTCCAAATAATTTGTTGGGAGACCATCAACCGGTCAAACTCAGTCAATACTTGCCTCAGTGATCTTGAACCAGGTTTTTTTTGAAGCTGATGCCTCAGCTTGTTTCTGGATTGAGAAATTCCACTCTCGAGGGCGTTTAGCGCTTTAAAACTTTTCCAAATCCATGTTTTTCCGATAAGCAGCTTGGGCAATACATCCAGGAGAAGGGTTTGTGCTTTCCACCACCTCAAATCCTCCGTTTCCAGATGAATGGCATGAAATAGCATTCTATTCCGAAAGTAGACCGTTTTGACCCAGTCCTTTTGAATCTGCGTTTTCATAGTGGCTGATCCCAGATGATAGCAGTGGGACTGATCGTGGAAATAACATTTCCAACCCATCCTCCATGCGCGAATCCCCAAATCAAGATCTTCGGAATAAAAAGGGCTGAAAAGCTCATCAAAGCCCCCAAGTTCAATGAGTTTTTTTCGGTCGATCAGTGCATTTGCGCCGGAAAGGAACAGGGTAGGAGCCGTGCTTGACTCAGCGAATGGTAGGTATTGGAAGTCTGTCTTTAAATATTTCCCAATCCTGCGGGGAATCTTTGCTCCAATTTCAACTTTTGATCCATCCCGGTTGAGGATTTTCCCCATAACACCGAAAGTTTCAGGATTGGAAAAGTAAGGAAAAAGTCCCCTGAAATATTCAGGACTCAGCTTGATGTCGGAATTGAGGAGAAAAACAAGCTCATTGACCGATTCCTTAATACCCCGATTGCATGAAAACGAAAACCCCCGATTTTCCTCGTTTTTTAGAATTCGGATTTGAGGATAGTTTTGAGAAACAAATTCTACAGAATCGTCCTGAGAACAATCGTCTACTAATAGAAATTCATAGGTACACCCTGAATTTTCAAGGGCCTCAAATGTGAAAGGCAAATAGGATTTCAGGAGGTCCCGTCCGTTGAAATTGGGCAGGACCACGGATAAGGATGTGGTCAAAACAATAGTGGTCTAGTTTCCTAAAGGACGATTGGACCCTGCTTTTTCGCTACAGCATGACGGTAGAAGGAATGAAAAAAAAATCAGTACTCAGACAGGAGTTGATTGGAATCACTTCTGAATTGAGGATGTAGATCGGGAAGATTTCAAAAATAGGAGAGGGCAATTCGAAACATGGCACAGTCCTGACGGGAATGGGCTTGGGCTCATTAAATCCTTTCCAAAATCAATCTGGGACAGGCAGATCCATCCCAATCCAAATCCATCCGAACTGCAATCTTCAGGACCTCAAACCATGCTAAATAATGAAAGTGCCCGAGAAGCATTCGCGGCTAGATTGCAAAGTCGGGGAGGAAGAAAAAAACCGAAAAGAAACTCCTTGGGTATTGCTGGCATTTCTACGGATTCATGAGTAGAGTAATTTTGTCCTGACGGGAATGGAAATCATGACGCATTCGAAAACCGGAGGGTGAAGGATCGATTTGGATTTTCACCGCTGATGTTGGGTAAAGCCCCCCATTACTTTTTGCATCACCCGTACTTTTCCCCACCTTGGCAAAAGGGAAAGGGAGAAAGTCAGGAATTTTGTGAGGAAGCCCGGATAAACCGTCATTTTCTTGCCCAAAGCTTCCAATATCGGCAACGCGATTTCATTCGGATCCAGCGCCTGGTCCATGACCATATTAGCTTTTTGAGCAAAACCGCTTTTGACCGGTCCCGGACTTGCAGCCAATACATCCACCCGATAAGGCTTCATTTCGTGATGCATTCCCTCAGCGAGACTTTGGATGTAGGCTTTGGAAGCCGCATAGTGGGCAGCAAATGGAACACCCTGAAACGCGACAATCGAACTTAGCAAAACGATTCCTCCGGTTTTTTGCTGTGCAAACCTTTCGCCAAACTCCCGGCTCAACAGCAGGGAGGAAAGACAGTTTACCCGGATCATTTCCAGCTCGTCTTCCACCTTACTTTCCATAAATCGCCCCGAGGTTCCCATTCCGGCTGAGCAGATCAACAGGCCAATTCCCAAGGTTTTGGTCTCCTCGATGATTCTCCTGTTCTCCTCCAAGAGACTCAGGTCTGCTTGTAGGATTCGGGTTTTGGAGAAGAATTTCCCTTCGATTTCTTGACTCAATTCCATCAAGGCTTGTTGGTTTCGGCCGACTAATACCAGGTCAAGTCCGATTTTGGCCAATGCTAAACACATAGCTCTTCCAATCCCCGAACTGGCACCTGTCACCACCGCCCAAGGACCATATTTGCCTTGAAATATGATTTTTTCAGTGGGACTCATGATACACAGGGTTTGTGGATTGGCTTACTAATTGGTTTTTTTCTACTCTTTCTTTCAGAAGCAGGAGCCAGTCCTCATGCTGTCGGTGGAGTTTCTTGGGCTGAAATATTTTTTCCATCACAGTAAGCCATCCGTTTTGGCTTTCCGCAGTGATTACCCGACAGCCGTTTCCTGTCGGAATAATTTGCCAAATATGAAATCCTTGGATACTTTTTTTGCTCGATATCCAACTGAGGCGGGAATGGGGTTCAAATTCCTTCACTTGGGAGACAAAATTGATTCCCATGGTTTTCCAAGAAAATTTCGAATCCAACGCCAGCACCTGATCTTCTCCGATGAGTTTTACCTCCGTAGCCCCGTAGTACCAATCGGACCATGCCTCTGCCTGAATCAATTCCTTCCAGACTTCATGCGGACTTCCAGCAATTTCGATTTGATTTTCCACATAAAAAGAAGCCTCTTCGGGGGAAAACCCCGGAGGCCAAGTGTCCAGAGAGAGCGTTTGGGCAAGCGTGTGCCCTGAGTACAGGACAAAATAAAGCGAGGTGCTGAGCAAGAAAGATTTCATGGTGAGGTAAGTTTATGCCTTCAAAGCTAGATGTACCCTTCCCCTAAAAACGATAACATTTGTTTAGATTTTACCAGTCCGGGTTTGGTTTACCTCTCCTTTTTGAGCCGACTCAGATGAACAGGAGTAATCCCCAAGTAGGAGGCGATCATATGCTGCGGGACCCGCTGATGGATTTGTGGGAAAATGCTTTCCATCATTTCATACCGTTCCTTGGCTGTGCGGGAATAGGTGTTTTTCACCCGGTTGTCTTGATAGACGAAATAAAATTCAGCTACTTTTCTTCCAAACTTGTCTCCTTCTTTCATATGCTCGTATCCCCAATTGATGGCTTTTCGAGGCATGACTACCACCTCCATGGGTTCTAAGGCCTGAAGGGTGTAGATTCCGGGTTGATTCAGTAAAAAGCTGGAATAGTCCGCCACAAACTGATTTTCAGTGGCAAAGTGAACTGTGTGCTCGGTGCCTTTGGAGTCAGTGACGATGACTCTCAGGATTCCTTTGGCGATAAAAAATACATCCTGGGGGATTTTTCCTGGTAGACTGAGCGGTTCATACTTTTGGAAGGTTTGGGAATAGCACTTGGAAAAAAGCTCCTCCAACTCTTCATCCTCTGCCTTGATCAGCTCAAGAATAGCTGCTTTGAATCGGTCCCACATGGTCAATCTAAACCTCCAAGATAAGCATTCCGAGGCATAGTTTACTGATGAAAATTTATTTCGGTTCAAGGCACTAAGTCCATGGTTTTCCCCTTCATTCTATCTATGTTTCGGAATAATTCATTTTCTAGTTTACCTGCATGCGTCATTTGTCTTCCTTCTTTATTTTAGGTCTATTGACCTACATCTCCTTTCCTTCTCAGGCTCAGACCTACGAGGATAGCATACATGCTTATCAGCATAAACTGAACCTCAGTTTTGCTGACCCGGAGACTTCTCCCTTGCCTTTGGAAAAGATCAATGGGTTTGAGGGCTTACCCTTTTTTCATATTGATGAAAGCTATCGAATAGTGGCCCGATTGGAGATTTTGCCAGCTTCGGACCCCTTCCGGATGAGAACCAGCGACCGGAGTATGCGGGAGTTTGACCGATATGCTTTGGCCCATTTTGAATGGGAGGGAAAAGAGTACACGCTGACTGTTTATCAGAATACGGCCAATAGGTTTGAGCCAGGAGAAGAGAAGAGCCTGTTCCTACCCTTTACCGATCGGTCCAATTGGAATCAGACCTACGGTGGAGGACGCTATCTGGATTTGGAAATTCCCGAGGGAGAATACTTGGTGATTGACTTTAACAAGGCATACAATCCCTATTGCGCATACAGCAACCGCTATTCCTGTCCCATTCCCCCAAAGGAAAACGACTTGGGATTTGAGGTGTTGGCAGGGGTGAGGTATGAGAATTGATCCCGTCTTGCTCCGTTTATTTTCTGGTTTAAGGGCCTAGTTCATCAAGAGGTTTACTTTTTTCTAGTCCGCTTCAAATCATTTGAAAATTCTCAAAGTAAGCTTTCTATAGGCTTGATTTCCACCCTTTAGGGATTATCCCGAAGGGTCGTGGCCTTGACTTTTCATTACGGCATTGGGTCTAAGCCTTGGGATTATGCTAAATGTATTTCCCTAAAAATTTAATAACCAATCAACAATCCAGGTGCCTACCATTTGAAATCAGGTAAGGGTTAGCCTTAGTTCAAAACTGAATTCTTCAATAAAAAAAACCGATACATTCTCTGAGAGCAAAGCTTGATTCAGAATTGAATTGGGGTTGTAAGCTTCCCCGAAAATTGGGCCAGTCAAAAGTTTACTTTTCACCCGATAAGCGAAGGTAAGTGAATACTCCAAGCGGTTCAAGACCAAGGCGAGCGGTTGGCTTGGGCCAACCGGTCTTGAGCCGCTTTCCGCATTCACTTTTGCGCTGCTTAACGGTTGGAAAAGCAAAAGATATGTTCATGTTAGTTCTTCCAATAAGTCCACGGGAGTCCGATATCCAAGTGCCTCATGGGGCCTTTCCCGGTTATAATCTTCCATCCATTCCATCGCTTTTTCCCTTACCTCATCCAGAGAATTGAATACATTGGCGCTAAGCAGTTCTTTTCTGACCGATCCGTTACAGCGCTCTACATAGCCGTTTTGCATCGGTTTTCCCGGCTGGATAAAGACCATCTCAATGCCCTTCTCCCTACACCAGTGGTCCAACAGGCGGGAGATAAACTCAGGGCCATTGTCCACGCGGATCATTTTGGGGAGGCCCCGGACCAGCTCAAGAAACTCCAATACCCGGATCACCCG
>NZ_BTPD01000026.1:0-13527 GCF_036245625.1 Algoriphagus confluentis | reverse complement strand
ATTAGAGCTTTCTTACCTAAAAAAACTGACCTCAATGAAATCTCAACAGAACAAATACAAGCAATCGAAGCTAAAATCAATAACAGACCCGTTAGAAAGTTTAATTACCTTAGTCCAATACAAAAACTCAAACAAAAATTAGGTGTTGCACTTATAAGTTGAACACGGCTACTTCGGGATTTGATAGGATGATTTAATTTTTTCTTAAGTCATAAAGGGTGAAATGGGATTCTCCTTAATAGACGAAGATGCCTATCATTTTTCAAATCTTCGGTTGCCTTTATTCAAGGTAATCTGATCTATATTCTGGTCTGAGTGAGAATTTTCTGCACTCAATTGAAAATCCCTGCATTCACTTTTCTTTTCTAAACGCGGAATGATTTGGACCCTATTTTTAAATCAAATCAAGCTTAAACCAACTCAAGTATTTCGCTATTCACTCTTAAACAGAATATCACCTATGAAACTAGTAATTAAGAATCTTTCAAAAACCTATGCCAATGGGGTTTCGGCGCTTCAAAATATTTCCTTGACAATTCCCCAAGGAATGTTTGGATTACTGGGTCCCAATGGAGCTGGAAAATCAACCTTGATGCGAACAATCGCAACGCTTCAAGAAGCTGACTCAGGAAGTGTTTTTTTGGACGAAATCGATGTTTTGAATGATAAGCAAGCAATTCGTGAACGCTTGGGTTATCTGCCTCAAGATTTTGGGCTTTATCCACGAATTTCAACGGAAACGCTATTGGATCATATCGCACAAATGAAAGGAATTGGAAATAAAGGAGAACGAAAAGAATTGGTGGCTTCCACTTTGAACAAGGTCAACTTGTATAAAGAAAGAAAAAAATCGCTTGGAACCTTTTCTGGTGGGATGCGGCAACGATTTGGGATCGCACAAGCTATGATTGGGAATCCCTCCTTAATTATAGTGGATGAACCTACTGCAGGGCTGGATCCCGCAGAGCGAAACCGCTTTTACAACCTTCTTTCTGAACTGGGAGAAAATACGATCGTCATTCTTTCCACCCATATTGTGGAGGATGTCAATACGCTTTGTTCAAGTATGGCTGTGATTTGTAAGGGAAGTGTTTTGATGCAGGGTAAGCCCAAGGAAGCATTGGATAAGGTTGAAGGTAAAATTTTTCAAAAGGCAATTCAAAAATCCCAGTTACATGAATACAGGGAAAAATATCAGGTGATCTCGACCAAACTACATGAAGGAAAACTAAGCCTAAGGATAGAAAGTGACGGAAATCCGGGAAATGGATTTGAGCAAGTTCAGCCGGATTTGGAAGATGTTTATTTCAGTCTTATTTCAACTAAAGTAGATCTAATCACAATTTAAGTCTTAAGTTATGTTTAAGGAAATCTTTCTTTTCGAACTGAAATACCGGTTTACAAGGCCGGCTACCTACCTTTATTTCCTGTTACTTTTTATTACCCCACTTCTTATTTTCGGATTTGGAAATACACCTGCTTCAGAAAAAGTATTTCATAATTCTCCGGTAATCATTGGAGATTTCATGGTATTGGTTTCGATTTTTGGAGTCATCATCGCATCTGCTGTGATGGGCGTTCCAATTTACAGAGATCTTGAACACCGAACTGGGACATTCCTTTTTACTTATCCGATCAGTAAGTTCGGCTATTTTATGGGGAGATTTTGGGGCTCCTTTGTCACTTTAGTGTTCATCACTTTTGCATCAGTTCTGGGTATTTATTTCGGCAGTCTCTTGGGGCCTTTTTTGGGAAACGATGCTTCCCGGTTTGGTCCAAATGAACTGCGCTTTTTTATACATCCTTGGTTAACCCTTTTGCTTCCAAATTTATGGTTGGCCAGTACACTTTTTTTTGCCCTTATTGTTTTCACCCGTAATATCCGTTCAATTTACGCGGGGGGGATTTTGGTTTTCATTGTTTACCTGTTTGCCAATACACTTTCTCAGGATATCGAAAACAAAGATTTGGTCCAGCTGTTGGATCCTTTTGGGTTGAATACCCTAAATATTCAAAACAAATACCTCACCCCTTATGAAAGGAATACATTACTTATCCCTATCAGGGGTAATCTTTTATTCAACAGGATAATTTGGTTTGGCGTTGGGCTTGCCTTGTTTATTGCCGGATATATTAGGTTTGGTTTTGAATATTTCTTTCAAATTCCAACATCTAAACTCCAAGTAGAATTAAAGCCATCTACATACATTGCCCGTGATCTAAGGCAAATAAAATCAGATTTTTCTTCCGGTTACCAATGGAGGAGTTTTATTACGCTAGCACGCCTTGAAATTGAAAACGTTTTTAAGGATGTTTACTTTAAATCCATTTTGCTGGGTGGTGTGGTCTTTCTTACCATGAATTTTTGGAAGGGAAGTAGTGTTTATGGGGTTTCTGACCTTCCCTATACCTCATTTTTTATGGAAGCTAAAAGCAACTCCTTTAACTTGTTTGTTTTTATAATTATTGTCTTTTTCTCGGGGGAATCCCTTCACCGGGAGAAATCCTCTGGCTTTTCAAAAATAGTTGATTCCTATCCGGTTAAAGATTGGATTTCTCTTGCGGCCAAATTCTTAGGAATAACTGTCATGATTCTTGTATTGACATCAATTCCTATTGGATTGGGAATTGTGGTCCAGTTGGCAAAAGGGTTTTTCCAATTGGATGTCCCAGTTTATTTAATTGATAGTTATTTAATTTCTTTCCCGGATTATCTTCAGGTTGGTCTGATTGTTTTTGGTATTCATTTACTTGTCAATAATAAGTTTGCAGGTCATATAGCAGCATTTTCTGTCCTATTAATCAATTACATAGTAAGGACTTCAACTGACTTTAATTTCAATTTATTTTTTTACAGTTATAAGCCTCCCTATAAGTGGAGTGATATGAATGGGATTGGACATTTCCTCCATACTCAAGTGTGGTATAATTTGTATTGGACTAGTTTTGGCATTTTCCTGGTTCTTTTTTTAAGTATTTTCTTTAGTCGGGGTGCTGAGAGTTCTTTGAAAAATCGATGGAAAACAGCCAAGTCCAGACTTGGCCAGCCTGCAGCCAAGTTGTCCTTTTTGTTTTTAGCTTTAGCCATTCTAATTGGAGGTTTTATTTTCCGGTCTACTGTTTATGATAACAATTACCTCACGGTTGAAGAAGAGAAGCAGCGTCGGGTTACTTATGAGCAGGAATTGAAAGGCTACGAGCAGCTCCCTCAGCCTAAAATCACCAAAGTCAAAATCAAGGCTGATCTTTTTCCCTACGAACGGGAAGCTTACTTTGAAGCTGAGGTTCAATTGGTCAATAAATCATCGCAATCCATTGACTCGATTCACTTTCATTCCAATAGCTTGACTGAGTTTAAGGTGTTGTTGGACGGGAAGGTTTTGCCTTATCGCTTTCCCCTGACTTATCAACCCCCAAAATTCCAAATTCTGGGAGAAAAGCCGATTTTTCCTTGGTATCAAATTACTGCACTTCCGTATCCACTACAGCCCGGAGATACCTTGAGTTTGGTGATTCAGACCAATAAAAAGTTTAGTGGAACTCCCAATTCAGGTTTTGGTAGGGAAGTGGTTCGCAATGGGACCTTTATTTCTAACGTACTCCCTTTTTTAGGTTATGATCCAACAATCGAATTGGAAAGTGAGGCAGATAGAAATACCTATGGACTTCCGCCAAAATTGGAAGATTTACCAAGTCATGGTGACCCTGTTGGTGAATCAACCCTACTTTACAGCCCAAACTCGGATTTAATTTCTTTTGAAGCAGTGGTAAGCACAGTTCCTAATCAGATTGCAGTTGCACCAGGATATTTACAAAAAGAATGGATAAAAGATGGACGTCGCTACTTTCACTATATTCAGGATACGCCAATCCAAGCATTCTTCTCCTTTGTTTCTGCTGAATACAAGGTCTTGAAGGACTCGGTAAAACTGCCGGATGGTAAATTGGTTAACCTTGAGATTTTCCATCATCCCAGCCATACGTACAACTTAGATAGATTTCTTGCTGCATATAAAGATGGTTTAGCATATTTCTCTGAGACTTATGGTGATTATCAGTTCCGGCAAATGCGTCTCCTTGAGTACCCCCGTTACTCCGGCTTTGCTCAGTCTTTTCCAAACACAATTCCGTTCACGGAAAGCTTTGGCTGGTTGGCTGACTTCAAAAGTCCTGATGATTTTGACTACGTTTATTTTGTTACTGCACATGAACTGGCTCATCAGTGGTGGGGTCATCAAGTGATGCCCAATTTTACGCTCGGCTCAAATGTCATATCAGAGTCTCTTGCCGAATTTTCGGCTTTGGTTCTTACCGAAAGGCGATATGGGAAAAATAATATGAAGCGCTTTTTAAAGGAAGAGCTGGATAATTATTTAAGTGGAAGAGCTTTTGAAAGTAAGCGAGAAAATACGTTTATCCACGCAAACAGACCCTATCAATTCTACAATAAAGGAAGTCTAATCCTTTATGGTTTGAGGGATTTAATTGGTGCAAATGCAATGGATTCAGCTCTTTTTGCATTTAATAAGGAGTTTAGGCTAAGGGAACACCCTCCATTTCCAGGTAGTAATGATCTTTACAGGTATTTGGATGCGGTAACACCTGATTCCCTAAAATATTACCTGGAAGATACCTGGAATAAAATCACCCTCTACGAGAATAAGGCAGAAAGTGCATCGGTAAAGAAACTTGAGAATGGTGATTATGAAATTACGCTTCGAGTTAAATCTCAAAAGATTTATGTTGATGAATCGGGAAAAGAGTCGGATGCGCTTTATTCAGGGGATTACATTGACATCGGCGTTTTTGCTCAAGACGACCTGGATGAAAAAGGACGGAATCGAATGAATCCACTTTATCTCAAAAAGCACAAAGTGAAACCAGGGGAAACAACGATAAAACTTCGGGTTAAAGGAGTACCAATAAGAGCTGGAATAGATCCTTATAACCTTTTGATAGATCGAATACCTGAAGATAACAGTATCGCTTTGGAGACTTTCTAGTGGCTTGGAATTAAAATTTTGTCAGGGATAGTTTGAGAAATTTACAAATTAAGCTACTTAACCAATGATAGAGGTTGATTTGTAATGAAAGCTTCCCTGCAATTCTTTTTTAAATTCAAATGCGGAAAAATTTTACACCTTTTTTGCAACCTTGATGAAGGTTCCTGGTCTATTGGGTAGATATGAACAACGAAGGCAATCCATTGTCTGAGCAAATACTTGTTACTGAAATTCTGAACGGAAATGTTCAGAGCCTTGCTGTGGTGGTTAAAAACACAGAAAGGTTGGTGATGCAAATCGTTAGGAAAATGATTGCAAAAGAAGAGGATCAAAAGGATCTGGTTCAGGAAATCTATCTGAATGCCTACAGAAATTTGTCTGGCTTTCAGTTTAAATCCAAATTATCAAAATGGATCGCAAATATCGCCTACAATACTATCATCAATTATCTTCAAAAAAAGAGAATTCCACTTGTGGAAATTACGGATATTTCTTATCTCTGAATCTCAACCATCCCAGGTCCTGTGATTTTGTGTTCCTACAGGGTTATTCTACCATTAATTGGGATAAAAACATCACCTTCATCACTTACAACCATCTGAATCTTCCCCGGACGATTACCTTCTCCGGTACCAATAAGAAGATCGAGTACTGGTACATTGCCGATGGGGTAAAAGTACTGCAGGTCAATACCGATGGGACAACGGTCCATACTATTGATTACATCGAGGAATTTGTGTTTGAAAACAGTGCCATTTCTTATATCCTGCACGAGGAAGGGCGTGCCTCTATTGAGAGTGGAGTTTTCCAATACGAATTCTTCATCAAAGACCACTTGGGCAATCCACCACGGAGGAAAAGCCGTCCGTCATTTGGTAGGGGCTCCTGTCTCCCCGTTGCTCATATTAATTTCCTGAAAAGTAGGCAAGTTTGAAAAACCAAAGGAAAAGGCACTCGAATTTAGAATTTAACCAATGATTTTTCTTACCGATTTGGACATCTTTGGTCCTTCATTTTTAACAAAATTTGCTTAAATTTGAATCCGGTAAAAAATTACTTCTAAGTATCTGAAAACCAATTACTTAATTCCAAACTTCATTCCTAAGCACGATTAAGTGAGTTGAATTACTTTAAATGAATTAAACAACAGTAAGTCAATTAGTTACAAGTTTTATTTAAATCCTGTCACCCCGACTTGATAATCAAGGAGTTACGAGATAAAGAATCGTAACTCCTTTTTTGTTTGCCTACAATTTGCCTATAATGAAAGATATTTCTCCAAAAAATCATTCCGCACAAAAGTTTCCCTTCAAGCCCCTTCTTGGTTGACAGATTGTTTTCATCACAAAGATTCATTGATCAATCAACCGGCAGTTCAGCCTCTTCAAGATCCGCACCAGTAAGACCTGATTCAAGTAGATTACTTCTATCTAGTCTGGCTCCATTAAGAATCGCATTAGAAAAATCAGCACCTTCTAGATTTGCTCCAGTAAGAATTGCATAGGAAAGATCTGCACTAGTGAGATCTGCTTCCGATAAATCAGCCTTTACTAAATTTGCTCCTGTGAGAAGCGCTTTTTTAAGATTAGCACCTTCCGGATTAGCACCTTCCAGATTAGCACCTTCCAGATTAGTCTATGGTGTATGATAAACAGGACAGATTGGTGGGTTTTCAGGATGCCAATATGGCACTGGCACCCAAAAAATGGTTGTACACCAAATACGATTCCTTCGGCAGGGTGATAATGACAGGGTTAGTTACCACTAACCTCACTAGAGCCAGTATTCAAAGCACCCTAGATGGGTCCTCCTCCAATAATGCGGCTGTAAATGCAAATACCGGTAATATCAGAACAGGTACATCGATCACTTCTGCAAAATATGACGGATACAAGGAATATGTAGCTACATCAGGTATAACCCTCCAACCCGGATTTACTATGAAGGCAACCGGGAATCAAAGTTTTGTCGCCCGAATTGGGACTGCGACCTCCGGAGCTGCCGGAGCCTGGCCTACCGATGAGGGGGAAATTTTAACTGTAAATTATTATGACAGCTACCAGTTTCTGACTGGGTTTAGCTACGTTTCTCCTTCACCAACTTACATTAATTTCAGTGCAACGGCAAGCACTTTGGTGAAAGGTCGGCAAACAGGCAAAAAGGTAAAAAATCTGGAAATGGGGGAATTTTATACCACTGCGATATACTACGATGACAGGGGAAATGTCATTCAGACTTTGACCCAGCAGCAGCTGGGCGGAACTGTCCGTACCTCTACGGCATACAATTTTGAAAATCAACCGACCCAGACCTTGACAGCCAATAGCAGTGCTGTAGGGCAGGAAGTTCACCGGCGGTATTATTACAATTCAGCCGGACTGCTTTCGTCGGTCAAACATAAGCTACCGGGGCAGAATGAACGAGTTGTTGCTCAAAATACCTACAACAATCTTGGGCAATTGACAATAAAATCCTTTCCTGAAATTACCAATGGAAATCAAACCTATACCTATAATATCCGGGGTTGGCTCAAAACACTGGGGAGTTCGTTGGCAGTTGGATATAAGCAGACCAATTACTATGAGAGCGGAGGTACTGTCAATAACTGGAACGGGAATATTTCCAGAATTACCTGGTCAGGATCTACGGGAGCAGGAAAGCAACGCACCTATAATTATACCTACGATAAAGTAAACCGGATTACAGCAGCCACTTATACCGCTACCAGTGAGACGGATTGGTTCAATCTGAGCGGTATGACCTATGATGCCAATGGCAATATCACTGCCCTGACAAGAAAAAATCAACGAACAGCAAGTACCTATGGCGATGTGGATGTTTTGACTTATGGATATCAAACTAACAGCAATAAGCTAACCCAGGTAACAGATGGAATGGGAGCCCAAACTTATACTTCCAAAGGCTTTATTGAGCGCGACACCGTCTCTTACACCTACGATGCCAATGGCAATCTGAGAACCAATCTGGATAAGCAGATCAGCAATATCACTTACAACCATTTGAACCTTCCGGTAGAAGTCAGTTTCAATACCGGAGCGAAGATCCGCTTTGCCTATGATGCGGAAGGAGTCAAGTTAACTCAGAAGGTATACAATACCAGCGGAGCTCTGACTAAGACACAGGACTATGTAGGTGAGTTTGTATTTCAGAATGGGGCATTGGACTATCTGATTCATGAGGAGGAGGACCGAGCGTTGAAAAACAGTCCTGTGGACTGTTTTAGCGAGGGGCCAGGCTGTAGGGTGGGAAAGTCCGAAGCAAACGGCCTCTTCTTCGAATACTACCTGAAAGACCATCTGGGAAATGTGCGGCAGGTACTTCGGAATCCATCTACACAGGTCTATATGGCAACTATGGAGACTCAAAATGCCGAAACGGAAGAGCAGGAGTTTACCCAGATTCAGGCTTCCAGACAATTGGCACCGGAACACAACAAGACAGTGGGAGGTAATCAGGTAGCCTGGCTAAATGCGGACAGAGGGAGAGTGGTGGGGCCGGGCAGAAGCCAGGAGATCTACGAAGGAGACAGTGTGAAGCTTCAGGTCTTTGGGAAATATGCGGATGAAAAGGAGAAAAAAGCCAATGCCGGAAGCTTTGCGACTCAGGGAGCGAAAGACAAACTGGTCAATGACCTGAATGAGCTGGCGGTAAGCACCCAGCGTGCAGGAGGAGGGAATCCGATAGCCCTTTTCAATCTGGTGGATATACTAGCTGGGGATCTTCAAAAGAAATCCGCTCCTGAGGCTTATCTGATCTATGCGCTCTACGATCAGGACAGCAATCGATACGAGGTAGGCAAAAAAGTACTGAGCAGAAATGCAGCCAACCAACATGAGGTTTTGGAAGAGAATCTGTATATTTCTCAAGACGGATATATGGAAACCTTTGTGCCCCGATAGCAATCGGGGGAGACCTCCGAGGATGTCTGGTTTGACAATATGATGCTGATGAGCATGTCCTCGCCGATCGCTCAGGAGACCCATGGAGCCTGTCCCGATGAGCGCAGCGATATCGGGAATCCCTGGGGATTGGAACTGACTGGAATTGGATTTCAGTATGGGGGGATTAAGGCGAACAAATACCTGTATAACGGCAAGGAGCTACTGGACGACCAGAACCTCAACCTATACGACTATGGGGCGAGGATGTATGATCCGGTGATTGGAAGATGGGGCGTTGTGGATCCGTTGGCAAATAAATATGATATGCATAGTCCCTACAATTATGCGCTCAATAATCCAATTCGCTATATAGATCCTGATGGGATGAAGGTTGAAGGGGTTACAAAAAAGGATGCCGAAAAGGCTCATGAAGATTTTAATGATATGTTTTCAGGGGGGCAATTTGATTCTTTTAGAGCATTGATTACTCGTTCAGGTAAAAAAGGAAATGGAAAAGATTTTAATAAAATTGACACAGGTGCCTTAGCTGGGGCCTTGAAAGGATTGGAAGGTGATGACTTAGCTCTTGCTGAATTAGTTGCTAGTGCTATCAATTCGGATGATATTCATAAGGTTGAGTTTGTTGAGTTAGGAAATGATTTATCTGATGAAGGTAGTAATGCTTTTGCATCACATCTTAATAACGTTCAAAATGGTTTTGGTGATGGTATTAAGAATGCAGAGGGGAAGGTCAATTCAAATATAGTAAATGCTTTAGGCGGAGCAGGTTTTAATGTACCAACTTCTAATGGTTCTCATTCAATAATAGTTGAAGGGCAGGGTGTGCAGCAATCTGGAGGTAGTCGAGCAGTTACTACTGGACATGAAATTTTGGGACATGGCATACCTTCCGCTCAAGGGGCTGATCCAATGATAAATAATACTCATGCAATAAGGACTGATAACTTAGTAAGAAGAGTATTGGGAATACCAACTAGAGATGGATCTGATCATGCCGGAGGTAAAGTTGTAGATCCAAACGCATTACCAAAAATTAGAAATTAAAAGCGATTTTATGAAAATAATTATATTATTTATTTGTTTTTTCCTTCATTCTATTGCATGGTCTCAAACGTTAACTGATGAGGACTTAAAAAGTAGGAAAATAGCAGATTCTCTAATTAATGACCATCTGCAAAAGGAAATAAAAGATAAGAAACATGTTTTGTTATTAGTTGATAATGAAAAGATGGTTATAGTTATTAAAAATTCCGACTCATTTAAAGAATTCTATCTCAACAAGAATACTGGTATTATTAATGAAACTATATTATTACCTTCAGATCCAATAATCAACAAAATGTTTGATAAGTCTATCTATAAAAAGGGTTTTACAACATTTGACTCAGAATTTTTTAAATTTGGTTACGAAATCTCCTCAGGTAGTATTACATATTTTGTTTTTAAAGATGAGGTAGGTAGAAGATATGGGGAAGCTAAATTATCAGTTTTTATTAAGCCAAATCCAGTTGATACAGATGTTTATGCATACTTTGTAAATAGACTTATGTTTTATTCAAATAGGTGATTTTCAATAGAATTTATTTTGTAGGATTAGAAAATTCATATCAATTTTAAATTAAGTATATAAATTGACTAATGAATGATATTTGAATTTTTTTATAAAATAATCCCAATAAGTGTAATTTAATTTTGAAATGTATAAAAAATGTAAACTAAGTGTGATTTGAAATTATGATTATATGTATAATTAAAATTTTAAAATAACTAAGAACTAGAACTCGAAATTTACAAGCCCTAGTTTTAAAATATTAATTCCATTTTACTTAATTAATGCGATCCAGATCATTAGTAATTTTTTCTTTTTTTGTAACAATTTGTGTTCCAGCTTTAGCCCAGACCTTGCCTATTGGACCGAAGGTACCTAGTATAGGAGGAGGCTTGCCTAAGGGGATTCCTACGAATGATTTGGAGGCTTTGGCTACTAAGCCTGAGATTCCCTATTTGGAGGAGTTGCGGCAGGTTCAGGGCTTGAAGAAGTCCTACGATTCCCTGCGATCGGAAGGGAAGAGACTGAAGGAAGCTGCGCAGGACAGCTCGACGCAGGATTCGGTGGTAAATGTGCTGAAGGCAAAAGGACAGGAGGTTTTGGATAGAGAGGCAGAGGTGCTTCAAAGCATGCTGGAAGATCAGGAGATCCCCGGAGAAGAGTTGAAGGCGGCTATGGATCGCACCTTGGAAGGTGTGGAAAGTTCCAAGGCCAAGCTAGCCCAAGTGTCCGATCTGGAGGGCTTGGATGGAATACTGGATCAGAGTGAGGAAAACCTGAAAGCCCTGATCAATGAATGGCTGATGCCCAAGATCGAGCAGACGCTCAGCGGTACGCTCTCCGAAGGCTGGAATCCTGCTGAGGGCAAGATTCCTGATTTTTATGGTAAGGATGTACTAGATCACCTGATGAAGGAAGGAGTAGATCCCCAAGAACTGATGGCACAGGCAAAGGAACAAGCCGTAGGCAAAGCCAAACATATTTCCACTGAATATATCCAAAAGGCCGAAGGCGAATTCAGCAAACTCAAACTGGATTCTTTGGGGAATGTGCAGGTTATTCTGGAATCTAAGAAAAGGAAATTCCAACTTATCGAACCTAATGAACTGAAGGGGTCAGGACTACTTGAGCGAACCGGATTGCTGCTTTGGTATGATCCGCTGACTTCATTTAAGGAAGGTTTTTTTGCTGAGGCTGGAGGAAGTGTTGGGTTTACCCATCAGTTTCAAGCATTCGGTGCTTGGACAGTCAAGCGGAGTTCGGATAATGCTTCCGGTCCGCAGATCACTGGTCAGGGACTCAAACTGGGCCTGCGTTTTTCCAAGGGAAATTGGGGAGTACAGTCGAGCATTTCCCATAATCAAATCACCACCGAATATCCAGCCGGGTACGAGAGCCGGAACTTTTCAGGTAAATCTTGGTCAGGGGAATTGTCCCTCGTCCGGACAATACCTATGGGAAAAGTGATTCGATCGGTTGTGATGGTTTCTTGGGATCCCTTGTACAAGGAAGATAGAAGTTTGGCCCGATCGGCAGTGCAGCTGAAGATCGGGTTTGAGTTGGGGAGGATGAAGGGAATACGAAAAGAAATTAATTCTAAAAAAGGGAGTATAGAATTGAAGGGTGATTATCAGGAAATCAGTAAAATCAAATAGAAAAGTTCTCAAAAATGAAGAATTGACGTTCTTTTATGTCTTAATGTATAATAAAATTAATGTCCGTTTTTAAAGTTATACCTTTTAAAAATAAATAATAAACTGCTTAAATCTAATTTATCCTATTAATTTATAAAAACTTTATTTCCCTCAAAATTAATCAGCATTACTGTATTTTCAATGTTTATGATTTTCTCTCCTGTTTTAGTAATGGCACAGGCTGTAACTATTCCCAATAACAGCGGAGGAAATCCATTTTATCTTTGGGCCTATGGCAATACCAATGGTACTACCCACATGCGAATTGGAACTGATTTTGGTCATCAGGGAGATGCTGCGCTTGAGATTTTTCAACATTTTACAAATGCTGTTCCTCCCCAGCCTGGCAAGGTGATAGTAAATGGAAATTTGGGAGTAGGTACTCAAAATCCTACTGAAAGATTGGCTGTAAATGGAAATATTAAAGCAAGAGAAGTAAATGTTACCACTGCTGGATGGGCAGATTTTGTATTTGATTCTGAATTTGAATTGATGCCGCTTTCAGATTTGGCAACATTTATTGAGACCAATGGCCATTTGCCGGGAATTCCTACTGAGAGTGAAGTAATGGAAAACGGGATTTGGTTGTCTGAAATGAATGTAAAATTACTTCAAAAGGTAGAGGAGTTGACACTATATATTTTAAGACAGGAGGAAAAGATCAAAGAGCTACAATTGATTAAAGAAAATTACTATAACCTTGAGGCTAGATTGAACTCTATTGAAAAAATGGGTCAGACTCTTAATTCAAACAAATAACTGTAGTAATAATAACTCAAGTATCTATTTGAAGATGGTTGTAAAATAGAAAAATTTTGATATGAAATATCAAAAATATTTTAAAGGAGGCTTATTGATTTCAGAAACACCTCCTATGTATATGACGGATTTGGAAGGTTGATGGAGATACGTGACCATGACAATCACATTTTAGAGAAATTTTCATACAACTTCAGAAATTGATCCCATGTGCAGAATAGTTTTTTTTATCGTGGTTTTTGTTTTTTGTGCAGGATATGTATTCTCCCAATCGACAAATCAGAATTATGTAGTCTCTCATAAAATACGGGAGCCCTTTACTACTATTGCCAACCCATTTACCCTTCCCGATTCTGCAACCTACACGTCTATCGATTATGTGGATGGCCTTGGCAGGCCGATTCAGAATGTGAAGAGAAGGTCAAGCGTGGAGGGAAAGGATTTGATCACACCGATCCAATACGATCTTTTTGGGAGAAATGTACGTGAATATCTGCCTTATTTTTCCGATTCGGCGGCACAGACCGGTTCATTCAGACCGAATGCGGTGTCAAATCTGGAAAGCAGATCGAGTGCTGTATATGGGGATACTTACCCGT
>NZ_BTPD01000025.1:0-30307 GCF_036245625.1 Algoriphagus confluentis | reverse complement strand
CAGTGGCCAGGTTGGTTACGCTGCCTCGGTCCACGTCTTGCTGAGTCACCGTATAGGTCGTCGTGATGGTTTCACTTTCGCCCGGTGCCAGGGTTCCGATGTTCTGATCCAGTCCGGTCAACGGATCGGTAATGGTCACATCGGTCAGGGTGACGTTTCCTGTGTTAGTTACCGTCAAGCTGTACTCGATTACATCGCCTTCCTCATCGAAGCTTTCGGTGGTCGTGCTCTTCTCAATGCTGATTTCCGGATTTTGAATAGCAAAAACCAACTCTGAATCTTGATCTGTCAAAGTTCTTTCTGCCGGAGTAATAGCCTGAACCGTGGCTGTATTTGGAACAAAACCTTGATCCAAATCCTCTTGAGTCACCAAGTAGGAGAAGGAAACCGATTCGCTTTCACCAACCGATAAAACCGGAACCACTGCTTCAAAATCTGTCAATGGATCAGAAAATACTACATCCCTTAATGTCACATTGCCCGAATTGGTGGCTGTTAGGGTATAGATGATTTCATCACCTGCTTCATCGTAGGTTTCCACATTGGCCTCTTTGGTCAATTGTAAGTCACCAGATCTCACCGAGAAGACAATGGCCAGATCGGATTCTTCAAGCTGCCTTTCGGTTGGTGTCAAGGCTACTACTGTTGCTCTATTTAATACAAAGCCTCTATCAACATCCTCCTGAGTGACTGCATATCTTTCGGTAAAAGTTCTGCTTTGTCCGGGAGCTAAAGGTTGAGTGTTCACCAAAGCTCCTGTAAGTGGGTCACTCAGCTGAACATCAGTGAGCGTCACATTTCCCGTATTTTCGATTACTATCGTGTAAAGAATGATATCTCCCTCATTTCGATACAGTCTTGGACTAGGCGATTTATCAATTGTAATTCGTCCGAGCCTCAAGGCCCTCACGGTGGCAGCATCGGTATCAGTTACTTCCTCCTGATTTGGACTTAGGGCTGTTACCGTGGCAGTGTTGCTCACTGATCCATTATCCACATCAGCTTGAGTCACAGTGTAAGTAGTTACCAAGGTTCTCGAGCTTGTCGGGGCAAGACTTCCAAGGTTTCTGTCCAATCCTGTCAAGGGGTCAGTGACTCGGACATTGCTCAAAGTTTGGGTACCGATATTGGTCACCTCCAAGGTATAGGTGATCACTTGCCCAGCTCGGATATAAATGAAAGGCTGTGCAGTCTTGGTAATTTCAATTGCAGCAGTACCATTTGATACAACAGTAACTTGATCCTGATCGCTAACGACTTCATCTGTAGCCGTAACAGCCACCACTTGGGCATCATTGATGACGAACCTACCGTCTACATCCTCCTGAGTAACCGAATAGGTGGTGGTAAAGGTCTGGCTTTGTCCCGGGGCCAACGGCCCAAAGGTTTCAGAGTAATCCGTCAGGGGATCAGTCAATTCCAAGCTAGTCAAAGTCAAATTCCCAGTATTGGTAACTGTCAAGGTGTAGGTGATTATATCGCCCTCAGCCCTGTAGACTCTTGGACTGGCAGTTTTTGTTAGGTTCACACTTCCCACCTGCAATGCTTCTAGGGTCAAGGAATCCTCGTCCTCCACTTCTTGTCCATTGGGATCCAATCCGGTTGCAGTCGCAGTATTTTCAACAAACCCGGCATCTACATCTTCTTGACTGACAAGATAGCTTGTAGTCAAAGTCAAACTTTCCCCAGGCTCCAAGGTATTTCCGCCTTCCTCAAAATCAGTCAATGGATCGGAGACGGTCACATTCGTCAAGGTTACATTTCCAAGATTGGTGACGGTCAAGGTGTAGACAATTTCCTGACCTGCCTCATCATAGGAATTAACATTTGCTTTTTTGACGATTTCAATCAGCGGCAACTGAATCGCTTCCACCAATTCTGAATCCTCATCTTCAATCAATCCTTGATCCGGATCCAAGGCCTCAACGGTAGCAGTATTGGGAATTTCGCCTGCATCCATATCCTCCAAAGTAACCACATAGGTGGTTGTTCGAGTAATGGATTCTCCAGGAGCCAAAGTTTCAAAAGTCCCGGAGAATCCTGTGAGAGGATCTTCAATCTGACCATCGCTCAAGGTTACATTTCCTGTGTTGGTAATGGTCAAGGTATAAGTAATGATCGATCCTGCTTCATCTACACTAGAAGCATCAGCCTCTTTCAAAATAGAAATGGAAGGCTCCTTGATACCCGCCACTTCAGCAGTATCCGAATCCTCTACTAATTCCAAATCAGGATCCTGGCCAGAAGCATCCACTTGGTTATTTACCAAACCTGTATCCACATCCGCTTGATTCACAGGATAGGAGGTGCTGATCGACACGGATTGCCCGGGGGCCAAAGTGCCGACATTCTGAGCCAACCCGGTCAGAGGATCGTTCACTTTCACATTGGTTAGCGTGACATTACCCGTATTGGTCACAGTAATCTGATAGTTGAGCACATCTCCTGCCTCATTGTAAGAACTGGTGAGCGCAGTTTTGGTGACCTGAATTTCAGGATTCCGGATGCCTGTCACGGTCACCTCATCCTCATCTTCTGTATCCACTCCATTGGGATCAGTTCCAGTAGCAGTGGCCAAATTGGTCACAAAGCCTGCATCTACATCCTGCTGAGTCACGGTGTAGGAAACAGAAAAAATCGCAGATTCACCTGGAGCCAAAGTCCCCAAATTTTCATTCAAACCGGTCAATGGGTCAATCAAACTTCCTTCAGACAAGGTGACATTGCCAGTATTGGTGACCACAAGGGTGTAGTTCAATATGTCTCCTGCCTCATCAAACTCAGTCTCCGCCACTGATTTCACCAGATCAATTCCTGGATTTTGAACGGCCGGTATTCGTGCATTATCCTGATCCTGCACCTGACGATTGGCTGGAGTGGTGGCGGAAACTGTAGCCTGATTCTCTACATCTCCTCTATCGAGGTCATCCTGGGTGACTTCATAAGTTACTGTCAGCGTTTCTGACTCTCCTGGAGACAAATCAACCGGAAGAACCTGATCCGTTTGAGTCAATGGATCTTCAATTCGGATGGCTGTGAGTGTAACATTTCCGGTATTGGTCACAGTCAGCGAGTAGGTCAAGATATCCCCAATTTCATCGTAGTCTTGGGTCACATTCTCCTTAATCAATTCTATCGCCGCCTGTCTGTTTGCAAGAATAATCGCACGGTCTGAGTCCGTTATTGTTCTTCCTGCTGGGGTAGTACCAGATACACTCGCGGTATTTAGAACAAACCCACGATCTAAATCTTCCTGAGTGGTAGTGTAGCTGACTGTAATGACCCTGGTTTCGCCCGGCTCAAGCAAAGCAATGGTCTGATCCGTATCTGTCAATTCGTCTACTACGCCGACGTTGGTAAGCGTAACATTCCCGGTATTGGTGATGGTCAACTCATAGAAGATTTCTTCATCCGGAGCGGCATAAATCCGCTGAAGTGGCGCTTTATCGATTTGGATGGCTGCACTTCTTCTTCCGAGGACTAAGGCATTATCCGTACTTTCCACCGGTCTGCCTGATGGAGAAATGCCTACAGCATCGGCAGTGTTTCGAACAAACCCAGCATCCAGATCATCCTGAATTATCGTGTAGCTAGTGGAGAGAATTTCACTTTCTCCCGGAGCCAAAGTCAATGGATTGCTGGTAAACTCAGTCAATGGATCATTGACTACAACATCTGTCAAAGTCACATTGCCCACATTGGTTACTGTCAAGGTGTAATCAACCGCATCTCCAGCCTGATCAAACACTCGCTGAACAGGAGTTTTGATCAACTCGATGGCTGCAGACCGGATTCCGCCGACGAGGGCAAAATCGGTGTCTTCAATCGCCCGATTATCCGGATCCAAGCTGCTGACGCTGGCTTGATTGAATATAAATCCGGCATCCATGTCCTCTTGTGTAGCTAAGTAGGTCGCAGTGAACCTAGTCGATTGCCTAGGCTCCAAGGTTCCAAGAGGCTGATTGATCAAGCCAATCTTTGGATCCGATAGTACAATATCCGTTAAGGTCTGATTCCCAACATTCACTACGGTAAACGTGTAGGTAATTACCTCGCCGGCAGAATTAAACAGTCTTGGACTAGGTGTTTTTGTGAGTTCGATAGCCGCCGCACCCCTTACAAAAACACGGGCATCATCTTCATCCCGTACTGTTTCCCCATTAGGATCAATCCCGGTGGCTGTAGCTGTATTTCGGAAAGATTCATTGTTGACATCAGTCTGAGTGAGAGTATAGGTCGTAGTGAAAGTCAAGGATTCGCCTGGTGCCAAACTGGCTAAATTTTCATTCAACCCTGTTTGAGGATCGGAAATTACCGCCTCAGTCAAAGTGACATTTCCTGTGTTGGTGACTACGATAGTATAGGTAATCTCCTCCCCTGCCTCGTCAAAAATTCGGGTATTCGGAGTCTTAGTGATCTCAATTTCACCAATCTGTCTGGCAAAAACCCTCGCTTGATCCTGATCTTCTACAAATTCCCCATTTGGACCCGAAGCCTCGGCAGTTACCGTGTTGGTAAACGAACCGAAATCCAAATCCTCTTGGGTTACGGTATAAGTTGTCGTGTATTGGATCGTTTCCCCAGGAGCCAAAACTGCTTGTATCTGCTCAAACCCAGTCTGAGGGTCTTGGGTGTTGACTCCGGAAAGGGTTACGTTTCCAATATTTTTCACCAAAATCTGATAGGTGATGACAGTACCTGCTGTGGTGTAAATGAGTGGAGTCGGAGATTTGGTAACCTCAAGTCCGAGTGTCTGATTGGCTATTGAAGTCACCTCATCTTCATCGCTGACTGATTCACCATTGGGATCTACTGCCTCCACCGTGGCAGTGTTGAGCACAGAACCTCCATCCAAATCCTCTTGCGTAACGAAATAAGACGTGTTCAGCACAATTTCCTCTCCCGGTGCCAAAGAAGGAATGAGGATGGACTCTCCGGTCAATGGATCCTCCACCTCTACTTGGGACAAGGTCACATTGCCGGTATTTTCTACGGTGATGACATAGGCAATTTCCTCCCCAACCGTATCGTAATTCAGGTTGCCGGTTTCTTTGGTTAAGCTGATTTCAGGATTTTGAACCCCCTCAACGGTCAATGCATCTTCATCTGACGGTTCGGAGCCGTCGGGAGCTTCGCCGGTAGCAGTGGCCACATTGGTAACAAAGCCTTGATCTACATCCTCTTGGGTCACGGAATAGGTTGCTTCTATTGAAGCAGACTCTCCGGGTGCCAAAGTTCCAACAATCTCGGAAGTACTGGTCAGCGGATCTTCAACTGTGACATTTTGCAAAGTCACGTTTCCGGTATTGATCACCTCTAAGGTGTAGGTAATCAAATCCCCCTCCGAATCGAAGGAATTTACATTGGCTGTTTTGGTCAATTCAATGTCTGGGCTTTGCACCGCAGTCACAGTCACCTGATCTTCATCATCTACCGGTCTGTTGTCAGGAGCTACTCCGCGGGCTAGGGCTCGATTTGTCACCGAACCCCGGTCCAAATCCTCCTGTGTAATCGTGTAAGTAGCAGTCAAGGAGGCAGACTGATTGGGTTCAAGGGTTCCCACGGTTCGATTGAAGGATGTCAATGGATCTTGAACCCGAACATCTCTCAGGGAAACATTGCCAGTATTGGTGACGGTAAGCTGATACGTGATGACTGTACCTACCGAAGTATATTGGGTAGGAGCAGCCGTCTTGACCAAATCAATGGCTGGCTGTTGGATAGCCCGGACAGTATGGGCATCCTGATCCGATATTCGAACTCCTGAGGGAGGGATTCCTGATGTACTGGCTGTGTTGACCACCAGACCTGCATCAAGATCCACTTGAGTAATGGCATAGACCTCCGTCAGCGTCACGGATTCCTGAGGAGCAAGGGAAGGAATTACGACACCCAACTCAGTCAATGGGTCTGAAACAATCACCCGTTCCAGGGTCACATTGCCCGTATTGGTGACTAAAAGAGTATACGTGATCAAATCTCCAACAGCATCGTAGGTGTTCACATCACTGGATTTTTCAATCGCTATTCCAGGATTTTGGATGGCAGTGACTTGGGCATCATCCTGATCTTCCACAAGGTTTCCTTTTGGAGAAAGTCCGGAAACTGCCGCTATATTAGTTACTTCCCCTGCATCCACGTCTGCCTGGGTAATCGTGTATTTGGTAGTCAAAGTCACAGTCTCCCCTACTTCCAAGGAACCCAAGGTCTGATCCAAATCAGTCAGAGGATCAAGAATAGCTACCGGATCCAAGGTGACATTTCCTGTATTGGTTACGGTCAGGGTGTAAGTAATCACCTCATCAGCTGCTGCATAGGTCAATGGGTTGGCTGTTTTGACTACGGAAATACCCGGCATTTGCTGGCCTAACACCCGTTCAGAATCTGAATCTGTCACCCTTAGGCTTGCCGGAGTGAGCCCACTTGCAGTGGCTGTATTGTTGATTTCTCCTGCATCCAAATCTTCTTGACGAGCCGTATAAGTTGTGGTCAATGCAACGCTTTCCTGAGGTGCTAAGCTTGGAATTACTTCATCAAATCGGGTTAATGGATCGACCACTGAAATGGTATTCAAAGTAACGTTTCCGGTATTGGTCACGAGGAGGGAATAGGTAATCAATTCTCCATCTGAGGTAAACACCTCCCTATCGGCTACTTTCTCCAATTGAATGGCCCCGGCTCTTTGTGCCAAAATCAAGGCCACATCGCTGTCATCCACCGTCAGTCCGGCAGGAGTGGTTCCAGTGGCCGTCGCCTGATTTTCTACAAAACCACGATCTACATCTGCCTGAGTAGTGAGATAGAACGTGGTAAATACTTCAGTTTGGTCAGGGGCTAATTCGGGTAGTTGAGTTACAAATCCAGTCAAAGGATCAGTCACTTCCACCTCAGTCAATGTCGTATTGCCGATATTGGTCACTGAGATTTCATATCCTATGCTGATATCCGGAGCAGAATAGAATCGGGTTAGTGGAGTTTTGGATACTGAAATTCCAGACTGACGGAAGGAAATCACCCGAGCGTCATCTTCATCTTCGGTATCCACTCCATTCGGATCCGTTCCGGAAACAGATGCAGTATTGACCAAGAAGCCTCGATCGATATCTTCTTGTGTGATGGAGTAGGTACGTGTGATGGTCAAGCTTTCGCCAGGAGCCAGGGAGGAAGTGAGAATTACACTCTGATCTCCTGTCAGTGGATCAGTAAAGGAGATATCCGTCAGGGTTACATTCCCGGTATTGGTAATGACGATTTCATAGGTGATCACTTCATCTACCTGCCGATAAATTAGCTGTCCAGCTGTCTTGGAAATACCGATGGACGGTGCCTGCTGTCCTAAAACCACTGCATTTGCTCCAGCACTAATCTCCTCATCATCAGGGTCCAAACTGGTCACCAGGGCGGTATTGGTGATGCGACCGGCATCCAAATCCGCCTGAGTAGTCTCATAGGTGACAATCAGCGTAGTACTCTCTCCCGGACCCAAAGTCACCGGAGCACTTTCATCACCTGTCAAGTCATCCACGATCACCACTTGAGTCAAAGTCTGCTCCCCAATATTGGTTGCGGTAAGGGTATAGGTGATCTCCTGATTTGGCCCGTCAAAGGTTCGGGGAGAAGCTGTTTTCTCAAGTTCTATAGCCGGAGATCCCAAAACAAATACGATGGCAACATCCTGATCAGTGACTGTATTTTCATCAGGAGTGGTTCCGGTCACGGAAGCTACGTTCTCGAATTGGTTGTTGTCTACATCCTGCTGCGCAATTGTGTAGTTAGCAGACAAATTGACTATCTCTCCAGGAGCCAATGTTGGAATGACTTGGGTAAATTCTACCCGAGGATCATTCACAATCACATTGGTCAATGTGACATTTCCTATGTTCTCTATTTCAAAAGTGAAGCTAATCTCATCTCCCAAGACGTTGAAGAATTTCGGACTTGAGGTTTTTCTGATCTCAATTCCGGGACTTCTACTTCCTACCACCCGGGCATCGTCCGTGTCGTTGATTTCCACATTTTGAGTGGTAAGGCCTTGGGCAGTCGCTTCGTTGAGAACCTGTCCGGCATCCAAATCGGCCTGAGTGGTCGTGTAGGTGGTGGTAAAGGTTTCACTTTGTCCGGGATCCAATTGATCAATCGTGGTAGTGAATCCGGTCAAAGGGTCGACCACATTCACATCAAGCAAGGTGAGATTTCCGTTATTTGTTACCTCGAGCGTGTAAGAGATTACGGTATTCGGTGCATTGAAGCTGACAGGAGTAGGTGTTTTTACAATTTCGATGCTGCCATTTTGATTGGCCAACACAAGTACATTGTCCACATCGGTGATCGGAGTGCCATCTGGGGCTACTGCTTCTGTTCGAGCAGTATTATCAATTGCGCCATTGTCCAAATCCAATTGGGTCACTAAGATGGTTTCGGTATAGGTCTCGGATTGTTCAGGCTCCAATGATGGGATTGTTTCTGACAAGCCTGTGAGGGGATCGGTGACGACCACATTGGTCAGGGTCACGTTCCCGATATTGGTCACGACGATGGTATAAACAATTTCATCATTGACCGCATCAAAAGTCGTGGCATTGGCTGTTTTCCGGATCTCTATCAAAGGCGATTGAATCGCCTCAACTCGAGCTGTATCCGAATCCTCCAAACTACTGCTATCCGGGGCATCAGCGCTTGCATTGGCCGTATTTTCAATAAACCCACGGTCCAAGTCCTCCAAGGTCACTGCCCTATAGCTTACGGTAATACTTGCTGATTCACCCGGATCCAAGTCGGGTAAATTCGCATTGCTTGTGCCGGTAAGCGGATCAGAAACCAGCACATTGGTCAGGGTTACGTTTCCTGTATTGGTGACCGTCAGCCTATAGCTGATTTCTTCTCCTACAAATGAATAGGAATTGACCAAGGCCGTCTTTTCCAATTCAAAAGCAGGAACTTGTACCGCAGGTATGGTTACTTCATTGGATAGATTGGACACCGGATCTTCATTGGTATCCTGGGCTGATACTGTGGCTTGATTGGTATAGAATCCAGCATTCAGGTCTGCCAATTCAACATTATGCCGAGCATTGACTGTGGCAGATTGCCCGGGAGCCAAGGTAGAAATAGGACTTCCTGAAATAATCTCAGCATTCGGGTCTGAAACGGTCACTTCACTTAGCGTGATGTTTCCTGTATTGGTCACGATCAAAGTATAGGAAAGCACATCTCCTTGCTCATCGTAGGAAGAGGTAGAGGTGGCCTTGGTAATTTCAACAGCAGGAGTCTGAATAGCCGGAATGGATACCGTCTCCGATTCGGCTGAAACTTCCACATTGAGCGGACTGAATCCCACCACAGTAGACTTATTGGTATAGAGGCCGGCATCCAAGTCGGCTTGGGTGACTACATGCTCCGCTGTCAGTGTAGCGGATTGACCAGGAGCTAAAGTTCCTACAGGATTGCCGGAAATAATCGCCGCAAAAGGATCGGTCACCTGAATATTGGACAGGGTCACATTGCCTGTATTGGTTACCACTAGGGTATACTCCAGCACATCCCCTACTTCATCATAATCCGCTGTTTCAGAAGTTTTGATTATTGAAATCGAAGGATTTTGGACCGAATTCAAGGTCACCCGGTTGGTAGTCGTACTCAGAGGATCTCCAACTCTTAAATTGGCCAAAGCAGTGGCTTGATTGCTGTAAGTAGTCGCATCCAAGTCAGCTTGGGTTACGATATGTCTTGCCGTCACCACGGCTGTAGTACCCGGTTCTATGGTTGGTATGGGGTTTACGCTGGTGATTTCCGCCTTGGGATCATCCACCTGTACATCATATAGGGTCACATTTCCGGTATTGTTGATCCGGATTTCGTAGTTGATCACTTCTCCCAAGAAAGAATAGCTTGTTTGAGGAGAGGATTTGGAGGAAGATACTCTTGGGTTTTGAACTCCCGTGACACGCTGAACGGCAAAATCATTGATGTCATTTCCCAAAAAATCATTCCCTCTCGCTGTCGCGATATTGATAATTTGTCCATTGTCAATATCGATCTGCTGGACAAAATAGGATCCGGAATAAACTTCCACTTGTCCTGGAATCATTTCATCGATGGTAGTGGAAAAAGAGAGCTTAGGATCAGAAACTTCCACATCGAAAAGCGTGACGTTTCCGGAATTGGTAACAGTCAAAGTATACACCAGCTCATCACCTACATTCAGGAAGCCAGACTGGCCTACCGTTTTTTGAATATCGATTTTGGGATTCTGAGCTCCATTGATGGAGGCAGAATCTTGTCCATTGACCGGTGTCCCCGACTCGGTAGTAGAAGTGGCTGTAGCAGTATTAATAATGGAGCCCTCATCCAAATCTTGCTGAGTAACCAAGTAAGTCTCTGTGTAGGAGACAGATTCTCCTGGATTAAGCTGAGGAATAGACTCTTCCAGACCCGTTTTCGGATCCAAAACTTCCACATTAAATAAGGTCATATTTCCCGTGTTGGCTACCACAATCGTGTAGACCAGACTTTCTCCCACAGTAATAAATCCTGATTTATTTACCGTTTTGGTCACCCTCAACCTTGGATTCAGCGTGGCAAAGACAAGTTCATCATCTGATTGCTGAGGAAGAATACCTCCTGCAGGAGTTCCTACCGCCGAAGCGGTATTGACGAAACGCTCTGCGTCAATATCCTCTTGTGTGACAGTATATTCTGCGGCATAAGTCCAAGCCTCTCCTACATCTAGAATCCGGTCTCCATCTATATCGCCTGTTCTGTAGGTTGGCGGTTTGGAAAGCAATGGATCGGTCACCACCACCTCAGAAATACTGACATTTCCCGTATTGGTAACAACAATATTATAATTCAACTTTTGGTCTGGCCGGGAATAGGTATTTGGATTGGTTATACTGGTTTTGGTCAGCGTCCACCTCGGAGTCTGGATTGCAGGGACAGTCTCTGTGGCTGTTTGGTTAGGAAGATTTCCTCCGGCAGGAGTCCCGCTTACAGTAGCCGTATTGCTAAAGCTACCTCTATCCAAATCAGCCTGCGTGATGGTATATGAGGCCGAATACGTCCAAACTTCGTCCACATCCAATTCCTGGTCATTGTCTACATCACCGGATACAAAAGAGGGTCCTTGGGTAGCTTTGGGATCAGAAAGATTGATATTTCGGATGGATACATTGCCCACGTTTTGTATCCTTAGTTCGTAGGTCAATACCTCGCCTACCTGCGAATACACTTTGGGAAGATTGGTACTGCGCTTGGTTAAAATCCATCCCGGGGTCTGATTGGCATCCACCGATTCATTGCCTCGGCCGGTGACCGGACCACCTCCACGGGCATTGCCTGTAGCTGTGGCTGTATTGGCAAATTCACCTGCATCAATATCCTCCTGGGTGACGAGGTAGCTGGCAGTGTAATTCCATGATTCACCTACCTGCAGTACTCCATCTCCGTCATCCCCATCAATGTAGGTCAGATCATTTACTTTTGGATCATTCAAGACCGGATCATCGATGGTGATGTTCCCGGTATTGGACATGACTAGGGTATAGCTGATCCGATCTCCCGGCTGAGTAAAGCTGGATACATCGGCTGATTTAGTAACCGTGATTTGTGGATTCCTATTGGCATTGACGGTTTTAGAATCTGTGCGATTGATGGGATTTTGGTAGAAATCTTCTCCCGAGACCGAAGCTGTGTTGGTCACTTGGCCTATATCCAAGTCTTCCTGAGTGGTGACATAGGTTCCGGTGAAGGTTCGACTCTCTCCGGGATTCAGGTCAAAAGGCTCGGAAGTAAGGTCAATTCGCGGATCTGACACCACCAAATTGAAATAGGTGATGTTTCCTGTATTGGAAACGGTAATGGTATAGTTCAGATCCGTATCCGGAGTACTAAAACTGGTTGGAGTTACCGACTTGGTGAAGACCAATCTCGGATTCAAGGCGGCACCTACCCGGTCAGAGGAGGAGGCGGTAATCTGCCGGTCATAGAAGTCGTTTCCTGTTGCTGTAGCCGTGTTGATTACAAAACCTACATTCAGGTCGTTTTGGACGACGGTGTAACTTTCGTTTAGCGTGACGATATCCCCAGGGGCCAAGTCTCCAATGTTTTGATTCAGGCCTGTCAAAGGATCGACCACCACGACATCAAACTGGGTGACATTTCCGGTATTGGCTACGATGATGGTGTAGGGGATGACATTCCCAGACCTGCTGTATCCGTTGATTTGTGCTTGTTTGTCAATTTTAAGGCGTGGCGTTTGGACTCCGTTTACAATCTCAGTATCGCTTACGTTCAGCACTTCCTCATCCGGGGCAGTCACCGTGGCCGTTGCTGTATTTTCCACAAAACCCACATCCAAATCCTGCTGGGTTACCGTGTAAGCAGCATTAAAGGTTTGGCTTTCTCCGGAATTCAGATTGATGGTTTCATTTAAGCCCACTTTTGAATCGATGACTTCAATCCCAATTAAGTCGCTGGAGCCTCTATTCCTTACTCGAATGGTGTAATTAAGTACATCCCCCTCGGTGAAAAAGCCAAATTGCTGCACATCTTTTTCCAGTTCCAAACGATTATTGGATCCGCTGCCGATATTGGCTGTGTCCGAATCTTCGATAGGGTTTCCATCCGGACTTTGACCCGAAACATTGGCTGTATTTGAAACTGCCCCATTTTCTTCATCAGCGGCAGTGACGACATAATCAAAAGTGTAGGTAAATGAATCTCCGGGAGCCAAATCCCCAATTGAAACAGGGCTATCGGGATCCAGGTCGTCCGTAATCACGATGTCAGAGATGGTTTGATTTCCATCATTGGTGATGACAATGGTGTAGGTCAGAACTTGACCTTCTTCAATAGGGCCACCGGAAACCGATTTATCCATTCGAAGAGAAGGGTCTTTTGCGCCATTTAAGATTTCATCATCTGAATCTTCAACCGTGATTCCAGCGGGATCAGTACCAGAAACATTGGCCGTATTGGTAAGGCTTCCATTATCCACATCTTCTTGGGTAATGGTGTAGGTGACGGTAAAAGACTGAGAATCTCCAGGCTCAAGTACCGGAATCGTTTCGGTGAAACCTGTAAGCGGATCGGTAACTTCCACGTCTACCAAGGTCTTGTTTCCAGAGTTCGTAACTACCAAAGTGTAGGTGATCACATCCCCTGCCTGTGCGTAACCTGGCACATTTGCCGTCTTCAAAATAGTCAATCCGTCACTTTCAGCTCCATCAATGCTGACGCTGTCTCCGTCTTCTATCTCTTGTCCGTTTGGATCCAAAGCGGTGGCTTGGGCATCATTGGTGACCGTACCATTGTTGATGTCTTCCTGAGTGACTTGGTAGCTAACGTCGATGGTGACGGATTCACCAGGAGCCAGGCTAGGAATCATTTGGTCCAATCCGGTCAAAGGATCGGTAATGGTCACGTCAGTTAAAGTGACATTTCCGGTGTTGGTGACTACGATGGAGTAATTCAACTCATCTCCCGGCTCGGCAAATCCATTTTCCTCCAATGACTTTTCCACAGAAATAGCGGGACGCTGAACTGCCGTAGATACGACCGTGTCCTCATCTTCTGTCTGCGTTCCATCCGGACCATTGGCAGAAGCAGAAGCCGTATTGGAAATGCTTCCGTTATCCACATCTTCCTGAGTGACGGTGATGCTACCAGTGAACGTGAGCTTTTCACCTGGAGCCAAAGTCAAATTGCTTTCATTCAGATTCAGTAATTCGTCTGAAACCGAAACATTTTCCAGATCTACATTCCCAATGTTTTCTACCTCTATGGTAAAGGTCAATACAATTCCATCCTCATCGTAGGTCTCCTGATCTACGGACTTATCCACACTGATTTCGGTGATTTGAATGGCATCAATTTCCAAGGTATCCCCAACTTCAGGAAGATCCAGCCCTTCAGGAACCGTCCCATTGGCCGTCACGGAATTGGAAAGGACTCCGTTATTGATGTCTTCTTGGGTGACTTGATGAGTTGCAATGTAAGTCCAGGTTTCTCCAGGATCCAAGACATTGTTTCCATTGGAATCTCCACCTTGAAACTGGGGAGTACTGGTCATAGGATCTGAAATCACCGGATTGGTGATGGATATGTTTCCTGTGTTTTCTACTTCAAACGTGTAAGTGATGATCTCCCCGACTTGTTGATAACTATCTTTATTTGCCGTTTTGGTGATTTCCCAAGCCGGATTTTGCATGGCGGGGACGGTTTCGGTAGATTCAATTTCCGGCAAGAGTCCTCCTCGGGAATCTCCGTTGGCAGTAGCCGTATTTCTAAAGGAGCCTGCGTCGATATCGGACTGCTTCACCGTATAGCTAGCTTCGAAGATCCAGGTTTCTCCAGGATCCAAAACCTGGTCATTGTCCAAATCACCTGATGCATATACTGGAGGGGTAGTAGCTCCCGGATCGAAGACATCCACATTTTCGATGGAAACATTTCCAGTATTGGTCACTTCGATTTCATACGTGATGACTTCCCCTGCCTGAGTAAATTCTTTAGGAGAATTAGTCGCGGTCTTGGTCATTTCCCAAGCAGGATTTTGAATAGCCAAAGAACCGGCTGAATCCGAACGATCAGGTAGGGAGCCTGCTGCTGGATTCCCGGAGGCAGTAGCTGTGTTTTCCACACCTCCAGAATCGATATCTTCCTGAGTTACCGCATAGACACCAGTGAAGATCCAGGTTTCGCCAACGTCAAATACTCCATCCTCATCCAAATCTCCCGAAACGTAGGTCAATCCTCCTGAAAGCAAAGGGTCGGTCACCTCAAGATTGTTGATGGTTATATTGCCGGTATTCTGCACGGTCACCGTGTAGGTTAATTCTTCCCCTACCGTATCAAATTCGGACTTATCCACAGTTTTGGTCAGCACCATAGCTGGAGTTTGAGCGCCATTGAGTGTCTCTGAATCCCTGCTTGGGACAGTTCCTCCGGATGGGCTTGAACCCGTAGCGGTGGCCGTATTTTGGAGAGATCCCCTGTCCACATCTGCTTGGGTCACTGTATACTTGACCTCAAGGACAAAGGACTCTCCGGGTTCCAAAGTGCCCACTTCTTCCACTATTCCGGCTTTTGGATCTATCAAAACTATATCTGATATCGTCTGATTCCCGGTATTGGTGATAACGATGGTATAATCTAACTCATCTCCCGCGGCACTGTACCCGGATTGATCCACCGTTTTGGAAAGGGAAAGTTGGGGGTTTTGAGATCCGTCCAAAGACTCGGAATCCGTTACCTCATCGAGGTTACCTCCCGCTGGAGTTCCACTTGCGGTGACCGTATTGGTAAAATTACCCGCATCCAGGTCCTCCTGTGTGATCACGTGGGTCGCTTCAAAAGTCCAAGTTTCCCCAACCTCTAAAACCTCGTCATCATTGATACTTCCAGATACGAAAGTGGGTCCGGTCGTAGCAAAGGGATCTGAAACCACCACGTCAGTAATGGATACATTTCCGGTGTTGGATACAATGATTTCATAAGTCAATACCTCACCCAAAGTGGAGAACCCTCCCTGCTGAACCGTCTTGGAAATGGACCAGGAAGGGTTTTGTTCTGCATCAACTGTGAATTCATCCGAGGCATCATCCAAGCTTCCACCGGCCGGATCTCCGGTGGCAGTAGCCGTGTTGGTGTAAGAACCATTGTCTATGTCCTCTTGGGTCACTTGGTAAGTAGCTCGATACACCCAAATTTCTCCTGGATCCAAAACCCCGTTGGAATTGGAATCCCCGGATTGCAAGGTCGGTCCGGTGGTTGCAGAAGGGTCAGCTACCATCACATTGGAAATACTGACGTTACCTGTGTTTTCCACACGGATGGTATATTGAATTTCATCCCCAACCTGATCATAACTGGCAGGGTTGGGGTTGCTGACCTTGGTCAAAGTCCAGGAAGGGTTTTGAAGGGCATTGACCGTGACTTCATCCTCTTGATCCTCCAGAGTACCTGCCGGAATATCTCCAGACACTGTGGCATTATTGGTAATGCTGCCATTATTCAAATCCTGAAGGGTAACAGTGTAGCTTCCCTCATAAAGCCAAATCTCTCCTGGGTTCAATTTGCCATCTGAATTAGAGTCCCCAGAAATCAATTCAGCATCCTGGGTGAGCTGGGCATCATCTATAGTGACCTTACTGATGGATACATTCCCGGTATTTTCCAGAGAAAACGTATAGGTAATGACCTGGCCAACAGATTGATAATCGGTCGGGCTTGCACTCTTCGCAAAGGTCCAAGCCGGATTTAAAACAGCCTGATCCGTCTCCGTATCGGAGACCGAATTGAGCGATCCTACCCGCAAATCCCCGTTGGCGGTGACCTCATTGGTGATGCTCAAGGCATCAATATCTTCTTGGGTGACAAGATAGGTCGCTTCGAAAATCCAAGTTTCACCTACCTCCAGTATCCCATCACCATCGTCACCCGAAATCAAATCCGGACCTGTCGTAGCCATAGGATCTGATACGTTCGCATTGAAAATACTCACATTGCCTTCATTGACCAAGGTGATCTCATAGGTGATTTCTTCCCCTACTTGGGAAAAGTTATCCACACTGCTTATTTTACTTATACTCCATAATGGACTCTGATCAGCTGTGACTTCCGCAGTAGCTGAGACTTCGTTCAGATTGCCTGCAACGGGATCTCCTGAGGCAGTGGCCGAATTCATCACTTTTCCTTCATCTATATCCTCTTGGGTAACTTCATAGGTCCCGGCATAAGTCCAACTTTCACCTACTTCCAAAATCCCGTCTCCATCATCTCCTGAAATCAAATCCGGACCGGAGCTGAGCAGAATATCCACCACCTGCACATTGGAGATGGACACATTGCCTGTATTGGTCAAAACCAATTCAAATTCCAGGATATCCCCAGGATTGCTGTAGTCGGGGGTTAGGGCAGTTTTACTCAGTGTCCATGAAGGATTGGCCAGGGGATTAATAGCGAAAGAATCAGAATTATTGGAAGGGTTAGGGTCTTGCTGATCGGAATTGATGATCTCAGTCTGGTTTTCATAATCCAAACTGCCATCCGATTCCAAAACCTGAGCAACTATGGTCAACGAGGCACTTAGGCTAGAAGCCAGGTTTCCGACTTCCCAAAGCCCGGTGTTTTCATTATAGTTTCCTTGGCTTGAATTGGCAGAGACAAAGGCCAGACCAGATGGCAAAAGGTCCTGCACTTCAATGCCGGTGGCAGGAGAGGGGCCTTCGTTGGTGACATTGATGGTAAAAGTGACGTTCGACCCCATCGGAACCTCCGTTTGCGAAGCTGATTTGGTCACGGATAGATCTGCTTGAGGAACAGGAGTAATAGTGACTGAAGCCTCATTGTCACTGGGGTCTTCGTCTGAACCGTCAAATGTCACAGTAGCTTGGTTGACAAAATTTCCCGATCCCCGGACCAATGCCACAATTTCCAACGTTCTGGATTCTTCTGGTTCCAATGTACCCACATTCCAAACCCCGGTGCCAGCAGCATAAGTCCCCTGCCCATTGTCGCTGATGAAGGTGAACCCACTGGGCAATTGATCAAGTACTTCTATTCCGACTGCGGTTTGGTCACCGTTGTTTGTCAAGGTGAGAAAAAAAGTAATCTCAGTACCTGCATTTGGACTGAGCTCACTCGCCGATTTGGTAAGGGTGAGATTGGGTAATACCGATTCGGAAAGTGAATGGGTGATTCTTGTTGGCGGGTTCCCATAGCCGATTTGAAAGCTTCCGGTCAGTAGGAAAAGAATCAGGGAGAAGCCGGTAATTAATTTCATGCAGTTCTTTAAAAATTTGAATGGAGAATATACTAGGAACTTATGTGGGGGGTCTTTGAAGCATCAGTTTTAGTGCACAGATTCAATGAATCTTCATTCATTTCATCATTTAGCCAGAATTAGACCAAAGAAATTTACATTAATCTAAGCTTTTTTAGAATTTTTATCATTAACAAGGAGTTAAGTTTTAAATAAATGATAAAAAAAGAAACTTTTTCCAATATTTTATTCTGGAACTTTTCATTTCTATTATGAATAAATAAAGGGATTTGTTTTTCAGTTAGCCCCTTCCCCAAAACATGAAGACCCTTAGTCAACTGCCAAATCCACCAATTCAATCATTTGCTGCTGCCAAAAATCCAGCATTTTCAATTGGCTGAAGAGTTGGTTTCCGGAGTTTTATGAAAATAGGATCCTGCATTCCTACCTATCCATCATAGGTTAAGGCATGGTTTAGGGATATTTGATTGTAAATACCAAGCCACATTCACAGCCATTATTTGATTAAAAAGAAAGCACGTCCAAAGACCAAAAACAGCGCTATCTAACTAGGTAAATTGATCCATTCCCAGATTTTGTTTGGATACTGGTATGAAAATCCAAAATCATCCGATGGATAAAGACGAGCCCAAAATCCTCCACTTCTGATTTTCATTTTTTTATGAAAAGCCATTGAAGAGCCAAGAATGACCATTTATCGAGAATCAGATAAATCCAAAATCAAACTTCAGTACATTCAAGCCATATCAAAAATCAAATCTGTTCTGGCAATTTGAATCCAAAACCGAACTAACTATCCAGTAACCTGGAATTTAAGGCGTGCTCCAATGGGCCCAAGCATCGGATAAACTGGTATGGATTGATGAGAAAATGGATAAACATAAGCCCAAAAAGTTTTGCAATAAGGGTGGCCTACAGACCGGTAGTTTAATCCTTTCAAAAGTCTACAAATGTTTTCTTTTGCTGAATTTGAATAGAGACTTACTGAAAAAAATGCTTGTACCAGAAATAAACTAATTCTAAAAAAACAAATATGAATGCAATAAAGAGAAAGTTAAACCTATTCCTTTTTGGTTGCTTTTGGGCGATTTCCTTACCCCTGTTTTCCCAAATCCCCTACCAAACTCCACCTGCTTCTATTGCCGATCTTTTTAATGCCCCGGCAACTCCTTCCGTCTCTTTCAATAAGGATGGCTCGATGATGATGGTTTTGGAGCGATCCGAAGCACCTTCCATTGAAGATTTGGCACAACCCGAACTCCGAATCGGAGGCATTCGGATCAATCCGGCTACCTCCGGGCCCAGCAGATCGGGAAGTTTTTTCAATGTGAAAATCAAAAACACCCGAAGCGGAGAAGAAAAACAAATCACAGGGTTGCCCCAAAATCCCAAAATGAGTGGCTTTTCGCTTTCTTCAGATGAAAAATATTTGGCATTCACGAATACAGAAGCCACAGGGATCAGCCTTTGGGTAGTGGACTTATCCACATTTGAGGCGAAAAAGCTTACGGAGCCTATTCTCAATCAGGTTTTTGGAAACTCCGTAGCTTGGATGCCGGACAATTCCATCTTGATCAAAGCGGTAAATCCCCAAAGAGGCTCCATGCCCAAAGCGCCTGCCGCGCCTGCCGGACCGGTCATTCAGGAAACCTCCGGAAATGCCGCTCCCAGCCGTACGTACCAAGACTTGCTGAGCAACCCCTACGATGAGGCGCTTTTTGCCTACTTCATGGACTCTCAATTGATGAAAGTTGGATTGGATGGAAGCAAAACTTCTGTCGGAAAACCAGCCATGATCAAATCCATGGATCTGAGCCCTGATGGAAGTTATTTGTTGATCGAATCCATCCAAAAGCCGTTTTCCTATCTCGTCCCCGCCAGCAGATTCCCTTATTCAGTAGAAATCTGGAAATCCAGCGGAGAGATGGTCAAGACTTTGGCCCAGATTCCGCTGGATGAAGTGAGACCAACCGGCTTTGATGCCACGGTGACCGGACCAAGAAGCATCAACTGGAGAGCGGACCAAGCTGCCACCCTGTATTGGGTAGAGGCTCAGGATGGAGGAAATCCACGAACAGAAGTGGCTGAACGGGATATCGTGTATACGTTGTCCGCTCCTTTCTCCCAAGAAAAGCAAAAGCTGGCGTCTACTTCCCTGAGATTCGGAGGAATTGCCTGGTCAGATGATTCCTTTGCGATTTTGAATGAAAGATGGTTTGCCAGCCGCACAGAAAAGCGCTCAGTCATCAATCCATCCAACCCTGCCGAAGCTCCTCGGGTAATTATCGAGCGCTCTTCAGACGATTTGTACAACGATCCCGGAGATCCGATTTACACTGAAAACCAGTTTGGAAGGAGTGTATTGATGCGAAAAGGAGATTTGCTTTACATGCGATCCGAGGGCGGAAGTCCGGAAGGAAGCATGCCCTTCCTCTCCACCTTCAATACCACTACCAAAGAGCAAAAAATCCTCTGGAGATCTCAGGCCCCTTACTACGAGCGGGTAGTCAAAGTCATGAATGCGGATGCTACTGAATTTGTGACGTTGAAAGAAAGTACTGACATCCAACCCAATTATTGGCTGGTCAATACCCGCAAGCGAATTGCTCCGATGCAGATAACCAATTTTGCTCATCCCTACGAGTCCATCAAAGGGATCAACAAGCAACTGGTCACGTACAAAAGAAAAGACGGACTGAATCTCTCTGCCGTAGTCTATACTCCAGAGGGATATGATCCTGCCAAAGACGGAAGACTCCCTGTCCTGATGTGGGCGTATCCACGTGAGTACAAGTCAGCAGCTGATGCCGCTCAGGTGAGAGGTTCCAAGTACACGTTCACCCGTCTTAGCTGGGGTTCTCCGATCTATTGGGTGACACGTGGCTATGCCATCATGGACCAAACCGAAATGCCGATTGTAGGCGAAGGAGATCAGGAACCCAATGATTTCTTTATCGAGCAGCTGGTAGCCAATGCAGAGGCTGCGATCGATCATATTGTAGAAATGGGCATCGGTGACAGAAACAAAATCGCTGTGGGAGGCCACTCTTACGGGGCCTTCATGACTGCAAATCTGCTTTCGCACTCTAACCTTTTTGCCGCAGGAATCGCAAGAAGCGGTGCCTACAACCGAACTTTGACTCCTTTTGGATTCCAGTACGAGCAGCGTAGCTACTGGGAAGCCCCAGAAGTGTACTTCAATATGTCTCCCTTCTCATTTGCCCATCAGGTCAAAACCCCGATTCTCCTCATCCACGGAGAAGCAGACAACAATTCAGGGACTTTCCCTATTCAGTCCGAACGCTACTACAATGCCTTGAAAGGTCACGGTGCCACCACCCGATTGGTGTTTCTCCCGCACGAAAGCCATGGCTATGCGGCCAAAGAATCCGTACTCCACACCCTTTGGGAGATGGATACTTGGCTAGAAAAGTATGTGAAGAATAGGGAGTAATGCAGGTTTTAAAAACCTAATAAATAATCAGCCCTGCCAGATTTTCAAAAACTGGCAGGGCTTTTTTAATACAAGAATTCGAAAAGATAGGCTTGATTACAAAATCAGTTACGGTTTCACAATCCAATTTCAAGTTTTGCTAAATCCCTTAGCTTCTTGGCCTGTGAAGGACTCAAGGAAACTTCGATTAAATTCCGGTGAACTTCTGCATGAAAAGGGTTATTCATCAATGGTTTCGCAAGTGGCATAACTCCGATTGACCGGCATTCGCCTGCCGTGAAAGAAACAACGGCTTTAGTTCCAATCCTCTCCTGAAGCACTGCAATACATTCACTTTTTGATCTGCCGCCATCTCGATCAACTGATAACCCCTTGGAATCTTTAAAGGCCGCAGAAGAAGGGACTCCTTCTTTCCACAAATGGTTAATCGGCTTTATTGCTTTAAATAGAGTTTCAGAATCTGAAATTTCGGTCGGTAGCATAAAAATGATCAATTAATGAAAAAATCTCGGTTATGTCGATTTGACATTCCTTTTCATTTCCTGAGATAATCTCCAAACAACTGACAGAATTTTCAAAGATCTCAAACTCTAAATAATCACCATTTTCCTTTTCGTATTCGAATTGAATACTTTTTCTGGCAGTGGGAAATACTTCAGGTTGTACTCTTAATGAAAATAAAACGGACTTAGCTTTTTCAATTAAAGCATCCGAAAAAGGCTCAGCGTTATTTCCATTCCAATTAAATTCCAATTTTTTGAATTCCTCTAACTTTTCAAGATTTGATTTTAAATCCTGACCGACATGGGAGGAGTCATTGGAGTGGATAACAAAAATATATTTGGAATCTAAATTTGGCTGGGCTAAAGATGTCATAGCCCAAATATTTTGACCAGGGATCCTTTGCACATTTTTACTGGATGCAAGACATGGTTCGAAATCGAGTAATTCAGACATTTTTCTTCAGATTAGATTTTAAACTTTTAATATGCTCTCCTAGCCACCTATGGATATCCTCAGCATGAGCAAGGTTGAGGACTATTCCATTTTCAACAAATCTCACAATGCTGGTTTCATGATCTCCTGGTTCCCTTTCTGCAGTGATTTCACTCAAAACCATCCCTTCATTAACAGAATAAGTTTGAGAACGAGGAAGAGCCACCCTTTCTAAATAAAAATTAACCACAATCTCTCCTTGAGGGCTAATTCCTCCAAACGCTCCATTTACATACTTTGGATTATAGTCATCCTTAAATATGTATTTGAATTTAATTTTATCAGGCTTGTCCATAATATAAAAGTTATGCTTAAGGTAAGCAGAAAATATTTCTTATCAATACCTTAAAAACTGTTCCAAATTCTAGAAGGTTTCCGATTTAACAATATATCACATCTCCCTAATCAACCCCTTGGCTTGATCAAATGAATAGGCTCCAGCCACTTCTCGCTGATCAAAGACCATCATGTAAATAAACTCTTTTCCAGCCAATTCAGCCCATTTTTTACCCAAACGGCACTTGGCTTCGCTGTCGCTATTATCCCGGTCATCTCCTTTTGTTTCCAAGACAATTACTTTTCCTGACTCGGTATAAATAATAAAATCCGGATAATGATTGGACTTAAAGCCATTGATCGCAAAACCTCGGCCTTTCACTTGGTTGCGATGCCAAAATCGAACATTGGGCATTCCGGCTATCTCAGAAATAACCCGAACCTCAAATCCGTTCATCGCTCCCTCGATATCATAAAGGGATTTACTGATGGATGGTCCAGGTTTGCCTGGAATCAAACGTTCAGGAAACTTCCATGCCGGAAGAGTCTCGATTTTTCCAACTGTGACCTGCTTTTCAAACTGTTCTTCGGCATACCTATCTGCATGTGATTTGATTTTGGCTTTGATCCGATCGGAATAGGAAAGCTTTCTCACCAAAATATCCCGAAGCTGTTCCTGTGTCATCCCTTCCAAAATCCGCTGAAGGTAAAGCTTGATCTCCTGTTCGGGAATCGGATACAAATTCCCGATTGTCCCCATTAATTGGTAAGCGATTTCTTTAATCTGCTTATCCTTGGGCTTTGCCAAAATGTAGTCCACTAAAGGCTCGCGAATCATCAAATCCTCGATTTTTACGAAACTTGGAGTGTACTCATTCTTCTTAGCCTCCTGAATGTCTACTTTGTAGAGGTCAGACTGGATCTGCTCAAAGTCAATCAGCGTATCGTATTTACTCAGTTTGAAATCCTTCAATAACGATTCCTGATTGAGCAAAACCTGCTCTCCAATGCCAAAAAGTGCATTGGCAGTAACCTTGAGATGAAATTGAGGCAAATGGATTTGTGAAGCGCTTTCCGAGAAAGCATCTCTGATCTGTGCAGTCTTTATCTTTTCACCCATTTCTGCTAATAGAGGAAGGTCTGAATACTCTTCTTTAAGTTTTTGAATTTCTTGATCTAAAAGTGCCGATTCTTCTGTCGCCATTTTTTCAATCTCGCGAACCGAATGAAGGCCTGGAGTTGTACTGTCGTGAAGTTCATTAGGAGTAAACTGAATTCGATCGGCATCAATGGCTTCTTCGGATGGGTCTGTTTCTGATTCCTCTGGGAAGAGAAAATTTTCCAAAGGCTTCTGGGCCACTTGTGTTTTTACCGACTCTGGCATTACATCTTGCTTTCGATAATCCTTGTCACTGAAGCCCGAGGCTTGCAGCCCTTTGACGATATTTTGAAGCGTGTCATGAAACTTAGCCGATGCAGTCAAAACATAGGAAATGTTGAGCATAGCATGGGCATGCTTCATCACGTAAGGCTGCCGAAGCACTCTACCCAAAATCTGCTCCACATCCACCGCCGAAGACTTGTCTGCAAGAGAAGCCAAAATGTAGGCAAAGGGACAATCCCAGCCCTCCTTCAGCGCATTGATCGTAATTATGTAACGAACAGGACAAGTCTCAGACATCAGGTCGATTCCTTTCAATTCGTCCTTTTCAGCAGTTTTGATCTTTATTTCTTCGTCTGGAATTCCCAAACTCACCAACTGCGCTTTCAACTTTTCAAAAGTGGTATTGTCCTCCGAGGTACGGGGTTGTGCTTGAAAGAGCACAATCGGACGGATGTATTTTCCACCCGCTTTTCGCTGCTCGATAGCCAAGGCTTCCAGCTTCTGCCGGAGATGCAAGGCCGAACTGATCACCTCCGTCTTGTCGGGATGATTATAGACAATGACCGGCAGCTTGACCATGTGTTCCTTTTTCAGGGAAATGGCAGGTACCAAACTGACAATATTGGAATTGTTCTTCGGCGTAGCCGTCAAGTCAAGGACAAAGCTTGGATTGAGATTTTTCAGCATGTCCACGCTCAGTTCGGACTCGGCATTGTGGCTTTCATCCACCACCACTACCGGATTGAGGCTGCGGATCACATTGATGAGGGCGGTCTCATCCGTATCTGGCAAAAGGTGAGAATCGTCTTTGTATTGTGCCGCAAACGTGGCCAACTGACCGTTTTCCTGATAGACTTTCTTGTCCTCCTTCTTTTTGGAACGAAGCGAGGCAAAACTCATCACCACGATGGTCAATTGCTCGGAAACTACCGTGGGATTAAAATTAGAGCCTTGGAGCAAGTCTTTCTTTTCATAGACCTGGACCCGATGGTTGAAGAGGGCATTAAGCTTCTGCCTATAAGGATGGTCTGGATTGCTGAGATTGTTGACTGTCTGATCGAGAAGGTTACTCCAAGGAACCAGCCACACCACCGCTTTGGGATGCAAGGTATCGAAGGCATCAAAGATCGTCCGAAGTGCATTGACGGCAATAAAGGTCTTTCCTCCTGCCGTCGGCACTTTGATGCAGACGTTAGCAGCATGGGGAATGGTATGCTTGTAGGAGGGCATTCCTGTCCCGTCCAGCGGATTGTAGAGTCCCCATTTTTCCTCGGTATAGGTATCAAAGGCCTTTCGGATATCCTTATGCGCTTGGATGGACTCCAAAAAAGACCGAAGATCGGCGATGACTTGCTGTTGGTAGGGCTTGAGTTCCATGCTTAAAAACGGGTAATATCTCGTGGAATTTTCTTAAAAATAATGCGGTGCTTCTGCATCAGCGCCTCGGGCAGGAGGCAATTGTCCGCATAGCAGATGTACTGCTCGGCAGGCTGCGTGACCCAGGCGGAAAGTGACTCAAAGTCCAGCGTAGTCAGTCTGTCCGGTTCGTAGATGAAGTAATAGGCGGTATCTTCTAAACTACCGAGGTAGTAGCGATCTGCATGATCCACAGGCGGAGTCCACTTCGTCCGGGTCTCGGAGTACCAGATGTAGGAGAGGATATCGGAGATTGCGACGGCCTCGTTCAGATTTCCCTCGGTATCGAAGAGGGCCGGGCCGAGGGCATAAAAGCCAAAATCCCCTCCGGTCCCTTCCACCGCCTTGATACCGCTGCCGTAGCCTTGGATGACTTTTTTAATTCTTTCAGCGGTTAATGAATTACCATAGTCTTCCATTTCTATTAAGAGGAATTTTCTTTTACCTCCATCTTCCTTATTTAATTCAAGTGAAGCATGGCCTGTAGTACCAGAACCCGCAAATGAATCAAGAATTATGTCATTTTTGTCTGAAATAATCGTCAGAATTTCCTTGATTAAAAACGGCGATTTTGGGTAATTAAAATTCTTTTTTGAAAAAATCTCCATCAGTACGTTAGTCCCTTTTACTGTATAAAAAGATTTATCTAGCCAAATTGTAGGTACTTGACTTCCCGCTGTTGTATTTTCTCCAAACTTTAAAGTCGGACTATTATCTTCAACACCTGAAACTTCAAGCTGACCTTTTTCTATTTTTTTTATTAAACCACTTGGCAAGTATTGGACACTAAATTTATTTAAACTATTGAGCTGCCTATTTGGAGATACCTTTATATATCCTTTTTCCCAATCAGATAAAAGACGACTCGGAATTAATCTCCAAACACACTCTTCTCCTTTGCTAGTAATTGGCCAAACCGCTTCAGTTCCCTCAGGTGCTTCGTTAAAATCAAACTGAAAAGTCTCTGAACTTCCCAAATAAATACCTTCTTTTATTCTCTCCGCAAGAGATTTTCCCGTTCCAATAATTCTCCCTGATGCCTTCTCTATAAAAATTGGATAGGTTTGATTTGGTCTTTGAACTTTATTGAAAGTGGCAAGAGTCAATCCTTCAAAAGGAGATCTTGATTTTCCGCCAGAAATATTTGAGGAATTGGGAGAAAATGAGTTAGGTACAATAAATAATAGATATTCATGAAGGAAGTTAAAACCTGAGGAAGGTTTTCCACCAGATGTTTGAATTGTTATTGGGAGAATTTGCTTGTTGGAAAAGATTTCTTTACAAATCAAAATCAAATTGACTAATTCATGATGGCCAATACTTATGACCATCTTTCCTTCTTTTGATAGAAGCTTATTGAGCAGCTTCAACCGAGGATACATCATGCAAAGCCACTTGTCGTGGCGGCTGAGGTCTTCCCCTTCCTTGCCCACGGTCTCGCCCAGCCATTTTTTGATTTTGGGATGGTTGACGTTGTCGTTATAGACCCAGTTTTCATTGCCCGTATTATAGGGCGGATCGATGTAGATACAGTTGATGCGGCCTTCGTATTCGGGTAGTAGACTTTTTAGGGCTTCGAGGTTGTCGCCTTGGATGATTTTGTTTTCGGATGAGCCCGATTCCGTGTTGAACTCGTATTGCTTCTCGAGTACTCGGTAGGGTACTTCCTGATGGTGATTGACAACTTTTTCCTTGCCTATCCAATGCAGCGTGGGCATAAATCTTGAAAAATGGTTTTGGGTAAAAATAGGGGAAAAAATAAAATTTAGGGCTACTTTTCTTTTTTGAAAAGAGGTGATGAATTCAAGAGTTTTTCTCAAAGTCGGCAAAATCGATTTGGCCATTCAATGGGTAGAACAGTCGCTTCTACCCGATTTTGCGGAAGAGGTTGATCGGCTAAAGGATCTGGAAAAGATCCAGTTTCGGATTTTGGAGGCTGATCCTTTTGAGTTGACGGTACGAGTGACTCAAGGTAAGCTATCTGAAGGAGGCCAAAAATCAGGAAAAGAGTTGTCAGATTTGGCCAAAATGCTTTTCAGAAGGTACTTTCCTTTTCATACTATTTATGCACGCCCTATTCCCTACAGAGAAATCCCTGCTGAGGAGATGACAGGACAGGTAGTGAGTTGGAAGTTGAGCGAACAAGGAATTTCCCTGGACAAAATCACTAAAGAAACAGGAATCCCTAAGCAACAGCTTCATGCTTGGGTCAGTGGTGCAGAACCCATGGACGCAGTGGCCCGGGCGATGTTTTATTACCTGCTCAGGTAAGAGCTAGGAAGGAGGTTTGCTTTTTCGCTTGGGATTCACATTAGTTTCGATTTCCCACTTTTTCATTTCATCTTCCTGCTTCTTCCAATCAAGTTTATGATCCAAATGTGCTTTGAAGAATAGGTATAGAAGAAATCCTAGTGAAATAAGGAACGCAAGAAATGGAGGCATGATGTGCCAGGATGCACCTAACCCCAAGTATTTTAAATAATCCAGAATCTTCATGTCTTTCCAATTTTGAATCCAACATAAGCCAAGCGACTGAGTAAAAATTGGACATGTTTTTTTCAAGTCAGAGGACAAAGGAAAACGGCCCAAATCGCTCAGAATCGCAGTTTTGCATTTGGGTTCAAAAGAAGAAGAGTAGGCGGAATACGAAAGGACAAAAATGAAAGGTGCCTTTTTGGGACGGATTTAGACATTTTTGTAAACAACCAACTTAGAAGCAGGACAGAAGTGTACCCTAAATAATATCAGCCCTGCCAAGATTCGAAATCCCGGCAGGGCTTTTTTAATACAAAAAGCCAAAAAGCCAGAGGGGAATCGTGTTTTTGACTCCGATCTCGATATCATCCTTGACCAAAAAGGAGTTTGGTAAATCCTTGATCTGATAGCTCGTTTTATTTTTCCCTCCGACCTCAAAGCTCCATTTTTCATTGACCAAAAAATCTCCCTTCTCGGCAAGATGAACAGTAGAAACAGCCTTGAGCTGATTGGCAAAGAAGCTTTCCCGAATGGTCCCTACACTGACATTTTCCTCTCCCAAAGCATAAAGTAAATTAGGGTTTCCTAGGTATAATTTCTCCGGCTTGGTAAGCGCCCCAACTCCAGAATTCGGTTTATGGAGGATTTGCAGGATTCTGGCACGATGGAGCAACTCAAACGCTCGAAGCAAGCTGGGCCGTGAGATGCCCGTTTTTTGACTGAGTTCAGACACATTTGGGGTAAAAGGAACTGAGGTGGCGATCAGCCGAATCAACTTCTTTAGCTTAAATACGGTTTTATAGTCCATGTTTTCCACTGCCATAAGATCTACTTCCAAAATCAACTGAACGATTTTTCGGAGCTTTTCGGAATAGATTTCAGTGCCTTCTTTAAAAAATGGATAGGCTCCCCATTTCACATATTTCTGAAAAAGAGCAACCGGCTGGATAGTATTTATCACCTGTGCAGCTGTTTCTACATGATCTTTCAAAGCTTGCTCAAGGTAGATTACAGGAAAAGAAATCCCTGTCTCCAATTCGATAAATTCCCGAAAGGAAAGTTCAGGTAAAAGATAGCTGACGGCCCTTCGACTGAGGTCAGACTCTCCCTGGTTAATCTCCAAAATCGAAGAGGAAGTAAATACCACCTTGAGTTCAGGAAAATCATCATAAATCAATTTGAGTTCTCTGGACCAGTTTGGGTACTTATGAATCTCATCCAAAAGCAGCACTTTCCCTCCACTCAGATAAAACTCATCGGCCAATTCCCGAATGGAATGCTCCATAAAATAGAGATCATCCAAAGAGATATAGAGGTTCGTTCCATCTGGCTTCAGGTACTTTTTGGCATATTGAAGCAACAGGGTGGTCTTTCCGGCTCCTCGGGCACCCGTGACAGCAATCAGCCGCTGCTTCCAATCGATCTTATTTAATAGAAAGCGACTGAAATCCAGTGAAATTCGCTGAATTTTTGCTTGGGAATTGGTCAATAGCTTTTCCATATTGTAAAATAGATTTTACACAAAAATACATTTTTTGTAAATCACATTTTACAAATTTTGAAACAATTTGTAAATTCAATTTTACAAAATTGATCTGAAAATATTTTGGTGGTTAAGCCCTTTGAAATAAATTAGGGTTTTTGTGAAGGAATTTAGCCCAAATCCGCTCCCCACATCAGGATCAAAAACACAATCCCCAACACAATCCGATACCACCCGAAAGCGGTAAAGCTATGATTGGATACGTATTTCAAAAACAGTTTTTCTGTGAGCTTTTTTAAAAAACAGCTAGAGGTAAAACAGCCTATTTCTATTTCTCACAGATGTCTCAGATGAACACAGATAATGTCATCTGTGAAAATCCGTGTAATCTGTGAGCAAAAAACTCATCCCAAATCCGCTCCCCACATCAGGATCAAAAATACAATCCCCAACACAATCCGTTACCACCCGAAAGCGGTAAAGCTATGATTGGATACGTATTTCAAAAACAGTTTTTCTGTGAGCTTTTCTAAAAAACGGCTAGAGGAAAAACAGTCTATTTCTATTTCTCACAGATGTCTCAGATAAACACAGATAATGTCATCTGTGAAAATCCGTGTAATCTGTGAGCAAAAAACTCATCCCAAATCCGCTCCCCACATCAGGATCAAAAACACAATCCCCAACACAATCCGATACCAGCCGAAAGCGGTAAAGCCATGATTGGATACGTATTTCAAAAACAGTTTTTCTGTGACCTTCTCTAAAAAACAGCTAGAGGTAAAACAGTCTATTTCTATTTCTCACAGATGTCTCAGATGAACACAGGTAATGTCATCTGTGAAAATCCGTGTAATCTGTGAGCAAAAAACTCATCCCAAATCCGCTCCCCACATCAGGATCAAAAATACAATCCCCAACACAATCCGTTACCACCCGAAAGCGGTAAAGCTATGATTGGATACGTATTTCAAAAACAGTTTTTCTGTGAGCTTTTCTAAAAAACGGCTAGAGGAAAAACAGTCTATTTCTATTTCTCAC
>NZ_BTPD01000024.1:0-30842 GCF_036245625.1 Algoriphagus confluentis | reverse complement strand
CGCTAGCGTTCATCCTGAGCCAGGATCAAACTCTCCATTGTAAATTGTCTTAGTCTATTTCAACCGATGCCTAAAACATAGACATCAGCACGACTCGCTCATCAGATTTTTTTCGCCTTACATCACTTCAATGAACTTGTTTCTTGCCTTTGCAAGAACTGGTTGAGACCCTTGTCTCAAAAGCGAGTGCAAATATCGGGTTTTGTTTTTGATTTCAAAAACCGAAAACTCAATTTTTTCAAAAATTTTTACTCTCGCTTCTTGTGTGATTGAGACATCTTCTCAAACGGGAGTGCAAACATAGAGGAGTGATTCAGAATACGCAAACGTTTTGGAAATAAATTTCCTCAATACTGCCTAGTAGAACCATTTCTACTTCAAAATCAGCTCCTTTTATTTTTCACCAAAGGCACTGTGCTACACGGCTCACCAAACATCAGGCTCTTTGCTCTGCCTTGTAGAAGTGAAATCAATCTTCCATAGGCAAAAAGTGGAATAGATATTTTTGAACAACCCTTTATGACGACGGGGCGATCTTGAAACCTTTCCAAGTCCAGCCCTGAAAGAGAAAGCTCAGCAATATGCTGCTCTAGCTGAGAAATATCCCCGACTACATATCCATTTGCAACCCCCTCCAAATAGGTGCAAACAAGCATAAAAGACCATGTAGGTACAATTGCATCCACTGTACAAGTCACTGCTACCCATTTGTTGGCATACACAGACCAATCTAGGGCCTTCAATTGCTCTCTAAAATCCTTCTCCTTTAAAATCAATTCCTGAAACAAGAAAGGCTTTAAATCAAAAATGATTCTTTCTTCTTGAGGATAGAATTCTTCCATATCCAAAGAAATGATCGGACTGGCGGCAACTCTATTAATAATCTCACTCATAAATTCAACAAGGGATTTTTCTTGGACTGAAGTGCCTTAAACTCCTTTAGATAATTGGGAACAAAGTAGGCTAAATCTACCGACTCACTTTTTAACCATTTGGCATAGGCCAACTGTCCAAGGTGCCGGGCAGAAAAGCGTATTGATTCCAGAATGCGGACATTAGGATGATGGACCACCGTCTTGAGCTTATCCAGAGCATCACCCATAAAATAAACCCTGCCTTTTTCCAAAAAGTTCTCAAAAGAATCTTCTCTTAAAACTTCTGACCCTAGTGGAACCAAGGAGTTCAATCCAGAGTCAAACACCTCATAATAGACTTCCATTCTTCTCGCATCCATGACTGGCAAGATCAACTCCCCAGATTTGACAGGTACAGCCGAAGCTAAAGCCTGAAGCGTATTTACACCAATCAGCGGCTTGTCCAATCCAAAAGACAAACCTTTGGCTGTGGACACTCCAATCCTCAAGCCTGTGTAGGACCCCGGACCTTCCGAAACAGCCAAAGCATCCAAATCTGAATACGCTAGCCCTGAATCCGCCAGCACCTGCTCAATCAGGAGCATAAGCTGCTGGGCATGGGCCCCTTGCTGGTTCACTTCTGCCACGGAAATTAATTCTCCACGGGAATGAATCGCTACAGAACAGACTGAGGTGGCAGTTTCTATGGAAAGAATAGTTGCCATTTTACTTCTTGGAAGAAGCCAATACTGAGCCCACTTTTCTGGGGGAATCAAAGTAAGTCTTCGCCATGGCAATGGCTGGATCATCTTCAAGGCCTGCTGCAATCATCCCTTCCTGAAAATAATACCGGGAAACAATTTCCTCCCTCAGAATTTTTCTGATCTCGCTTTGATGGGAGTTCAAATCATTCTCTTTGCTGTGATTGACTTTGTTTTTGATGGCATCAAGCTGACCCTGAATTTCCTTGAAATATTCCTCCTTTTCCAGGTATTCCTCCAAGTCCTTCAGGGATTTTTCAGTATAAGTAGTATAGTCGTAATCCTTTCCTACCAAAAACTTCTTGAAGTCCTCGTAATCCTGATCGGACAACTGAAATTCATTAGGAGCAGGGATCTTAGGATGAGCATAGAAATACTGTGTAGCAAAGTCGAATACATGATTTCCCGCTACCAAGGTGTAGGAAATGGGAGCGTAGCGAACTTCCTCCACGCTTTCGTCCGGTTCAATGCCTGCACCGTCAAGAACGATCCGACCGTTCGCCGTACGGAATTCTTTTCTCAAAGAATCCGGAACCGTGGTCAATGACCCATTTTCCCTACTTTGAGTATAGTCTATAGCTTGAATACATCTCCCACTTGGAATATAGTATTTTGCGGTAGTGATTTTTGCTTGGGCATTGTAGGTCAAAGGAATGGTAGTCTGAACCAGCCCCTTCCCAAAAGATCGTCTTCCCAATAAAACAGCCCGGTCGTAATCCTGGAGGGCGCCTGCCACAATTTCGGCAGCAGAAGCACTTCTTTCATTGATCAACACTACTAATGGAATATCCTTATCCACAGGAGTTTTTGTGGTTTTGTAAGTAAAATTCACATTCTGAAGTTTGCCGATTGTCTTCACCACTTCCTTCCCCTTTGGAATGAACAGGTTGACAATCTCCACCGCTTCATTCAAAAGCCCGCCTGGATTGTCTCTGACATCCAAAATGAGTCTGCTAATTCCTTGGGATTTGAGGTCCACCAGCGCATTTCGTACTTCAGCGGAAGCGTTGGTCGTGAAATCACTCAACTTGATGTAGCCTGTTTTTTCATCGAGTTTTCCATAATACGGGACATTCTTAAGAGAAATTTTCTTTCGAATCAAGGAAAATTCCAAGGTATCCTGATCCCTTTTCACAACTACCTTAACCGGCGTATTGGCAGGACCTTTGAGCAATTCAGATACTTGGGACGTTGGCTTGGAGGCTACATCCACACTGTCAATTTTCAATATCATATCTGCAATCCTGAGCCCTGTACTTTGGGCAGGAAAGCCTGTATAGGGCATCAAAATCATATTTCCACCTCCTCTGTTGCCAATCAAGGCGCCAATTCCTCCATATTCTCCGGTAGTAAGCATTCTGAAATCATCAGACTCTTCTTCAGGAATATATTCTGTATAGGGGTCCAATTCTTCCAGCATAGCACTGATACCTACTGAAACCAACTGGTCAGGATCAATCTCATCGACGTAATAGGAATCCAATTCCCGGATGAGGGTGGCAAAAATGTCAATATTCTTGGCCAAGGCGAAAAGCTTGTCATTCTTTACTTGAAACGCCAAGGTCATGGACAGAACAAGGATGACGAAACCTCCTATGAAAAAGGACTTTCTTGAATTAGTGTTCATCAGTATTGGATTTTGGGGATATTTCCTTTTGTAACTTTTCCAAAGAAGCAATCATTTTGGACTCCAGTTCAGAATAGTTGATTTCAGGACTGCTAACAAATATAAAGCCGAGCACCATCCCTACAGGGGATAATTTATGCTTATTTAACCTGTAAGCCTCTCTGATTTTCCTTTTTACCCGATTTCTATCGACAGCCTTCTTGAGTTTTTTCTTCGAAACAGAAATCAGGATCTGATTTACCTCTCCCTCTTTCTTCTCTTTGTTAAGGAAAACAACTTTGAAAGGGTACAAAAAAAAAGAGGAACCTTCGTTAAAAAGTTCCTTGATTTGTTTGTCGGCATGAAGCCGTTCGCTTTTGGGTAGTCTTAAATTCATCGCAGGGACTTGAATCGTATGTGAACATACGAAAATCAATGCAGAGAATTATTTCTTCAGCGTCTTTTCGTCAGACACAGTCAACTTATGTCTGCCTTTTGCTCTTCTGGCTCTCAATACTCTTCTACCATTTGCAGTAGCCATTCTTTCTCTGAAGCCATGTTTGTTTTTTCTTTTTCTGCGAGAAGGCTGGAATGTTCTTTTCATGATCGAATATCTTTATATCTGTTGCTCTCAGGATTTCCTTTTCAGTATTTCCCCCAAAAAGGACTGCAAAGATATGTACCATTTTTTGAATTGCAAACTAGGCCTCTACATTTGTTTTGAATATCAAGGACAAACTCATGATTGAATTTCAATTTTCCTGCACTAATCCTGCTTCTCAACTTGTAGAGATCCAGATGACTTTTGATCCTCTTCCCGATCAAAAAACCCGTCTGCAGCTACCTGCATGGCGTGCAGGAAGGTATCAGCTGGCTGATTACGCCCAAAACATCAAAGGATTTAAGGTCATTGATCACAAGAATAATCCTGTCCCTTTTAAAAAAATCAATAAAAACACCTGGGAAATTGATCCAGTCCAACCTGCTTCTCTGACTGTATCCTATTCCTATTGGGCTGGAAAAATGGACGCCGGAAATTCTTGGGCAGACGACGAGCAGGTTTATTTGAATTTTGTCAACTGTTGCTTTGAGGTTTTGGGACAAAGTGACGCAGAGATTCAGGTATCGTGGAACTTCCCTTTTCTACCACAGCAAGTCTGTACCCTATTGGATGTGAATGGGGCAGAAGGAAAGGCTTCTAACTTCCAAATGCTCGCTGATTCTACGTTAGTAGCGGCAAAAACCATATCCCACTGGACCTATTCCTCAGAAAGCACCCTATTTCATATTTGGATCAATGGAAGGGTATTTTTTGACCAGGCCCTTTTCATGAAGTCCTTCCAAGCCTTCTCCCAAAAACTAATTCATGATTTTGGGGAATTTCCTGAAAAAGAGTACCATTTCATCCTCCAATTGCTTCCCTACCCTCATTACCATGGAGTAGAACACCGAAGAGGCACCGTCATCACCTTTGGTCCTGCAGAAAGCCTCAAAGAATCTCAGCAAATGGAGGAATTGCTAGGTGTCAGCTGCCATGAGCTGTACCATGCCTGGAATGTATGCAGAATTCGTCCCGTGGAACTTTTACCATACCGATTCGGCAGTGAAACATACACCGAAGCAGGTCTAGTCCTGGAAGGTGTTACTACCTATATGGGAGACCTTTATCTGCTCAAATCCAAAGTTTATTCTTTGGAAACGTATTTAAGACATTTTGGAAAAGTCATTCAAAGGGAGGCCGATTCCTTCGGATGGAGGAATTACACCATACTCGAGTCCTCTTTTGACCTTTGGCTGGATGGCTATCAGTCCGGGATTCCTGACAGAAAAGTAAACATTTACACCCGCGGAGCTATTTTGGCTTTTTGTCTGGACTTGATGCTTCTGGAATGTGGGTCTTCGCTTTCAGAAGTCATGAAAGCAATGTGGGAGGAATTTGGAAAACCCTTCAAAGGGTATCGCCTGGAGGATTTTAAAAACAAAGTCGGACAGGCAATGAGCTCCAAAGGTATGCTGACCGACTTTTTTTCAGATTATGTGGAAGGGCACCAAGATCTTTTTCCTTTCCTTGAACAAAAGCTAAGTCTTTTAGGAATAAACCTCCAACCCTCTTTTCAGGATAATTTTCTTCTTCATCAGGCAGGAGTCAGGACTTCCTCCACTGGAAAAGTGCTTCAAATCCATCCTGAATCCCATGCCTATAATTGGGTTATGACAAACGACCAAATAGAAGAAGATTTCCTAATTACCCCGGAGACTTTAAAACTGAAAATCAACCGAAACAACCGAATTCTGGAAGTGGAATTGGAGGTGACAAACAATCAATTTTTCCCGATTTATGGTCTTGTTTTAACCAGGCAAACGGAGCTTTTCCAGAAATGGAGTAAATAAAAAAACCTCCTTCAAAACCAGAGTTTGAAGGAGGTTTTTAATCAAAAGTTTGCTTTATTGAAAGTCTGAGTCCGTCAAGGCTGTATTGAATTCAATGGATTTTATTTTTGCCTCCATAGGCACTGGAAGCATGGGATTTTTGATGGTCATAGTCATGGGGAACTTGATCCCATCGACTTCCTGGTAGTCTGAATAGGTGATCTCTCCCGTGGCATCGCTGCTGGTTCTTACTTTAAAGCCAGTAGCCACGGAGTAGTACTCTTTAGTCAGGATACCTATGGGTGCTGTGATATCCAATACATGGACATCTTCTCCATCAATTTGCTCCACCCCTACATAAGCCAAGGTAAATCCCATTTCTTCGTACCGCTCCTCAGGAAAGACAAAAGTCTGGGGTTTCAACATTGCGGCGGTTTCATCAGGAAGCTCCTGAACTTGTCCTCCGGCTATCACTTGAGCTTTCCCGTTTACAAACATGGTTTTCTGCAGGACATTACCTCCCATGGAGGTGGTCTGGATCATTCGGCTGTTTTCTGCATCTGCAATGGAGCTCAGTTCCAAGACTTGTCCTTGAATATTAGCTTCCATGACCAGTTTGGCATTCTTAATGGCATTAACTTTATCCTTTCCTCCTACAGCTTTGATATAATTTGCAATCACTGTAGCAGGGTCGTTTTCAATAATTGCTACTTCTGAGGAATTTTCTGGATTTCCAAAAGCCAAAACATTTGAAAAAGAGGCTAAGCCCAAAGCTGCCGAGAAGAATAAATACTTGATTTTCATAAAGAGTTGATTTTTTTGTGAAAAATAGAAAAAGGAAAGGCGAAAACCGCCTTTCCCTTTGATTATTTAATATCCTCGTCCGTCACCGGCACATTGAGTTCCATGCTGGTAACTTTTGCCTCAAGGGGAACAGGAATCATAGGTGACTTGATCGTCCAGGTCATGGGGAGCAATACTCCTTCTTTTTCCTGATAATCGGAATAGAAAGTATCTCCTGAGGCTGGATTTTCATACTTGATTTTCAAACCGGAATCCTGTGCATAATAGTTGGTCAACTTTGCCCCGCTAGGAGCAGCAATGATTACTTTGTAGGCAGGAGTACCGTCTACGTCTTTTAGTCCATCAAGTGTCAGTGTGTAGCCGTTTTTCTCGTAAACCGCCTCCGGGAACAAGTAGGAGTTGAGCTTGGCTTCGGCCAATTGCTCCGCATTCATGGCGATGGATTGTCCTTGGACTTCCATGGATCCGCTACCTTCAGAAAGTGTGGTTTTTTGCATTACATTTCCTGCCACAGAGGTCTTCTGACCGTATCTGCCACCTTGGGAGTCATAGACGAAGGCAATAGACAAAGCAGTCCCCATCACATTGGCATCCATTGAAATCTTTGCCGTCTGAATAGCCAGCACTTTTTCTTTTCCACCGATGGCATTGAGGTAATTTTCGATCACCTGCTCAGCAGTCATGGAGGCATCTGCTTCCAGCTTTTTGGCAGGCTGTCCCATATTGTCGTATTCGATGACTTCACCAAACTGTGCCAGTTTTTCCTTGATTTCGGATCCATTTCCTACTGTGGTGATGATAAACTTATCCGGATCGATCAAGCGCTTCGCAGTGGCATTGATGTCCTCCACAGTGTAGGAATTCAACTTTTGGAGGTAAGTAGCATAGTAGTCTTTCGGTAAGTTGAATCGCTCAATGTTCAATGCAAAGTTGGCAACAGTAGAAGGCTGCTCCAGGGATCGACCGAAACTGCCGGAGAGCTCCGCCTTGGCTTTATCCAATTCCTCTTGAGTGACCCCGTTTTCTACCAGATTTCTGATTTCGTAGATGAACTCATAAACTGCCGAATCGGTCACTTCGGTACGGACGGATGCATTGGCTGAAATCGTCGCTACCAATTTGTCTGCACCGATGGAAGAATAGGCACCATAGGTATAGCCTTTGTCTTCACGGAGATTCATGAACAATCGGGATGCAGAACCTCCCCCCAAAATCTGATTCAGAAGTCGGCTGGAAATGTAATCCGGATCGCCAACTTTCATTTCTACAGGCTGGGTCACATTGATGACCGACTGCACAGAGGAGCTTCTATCCACGAGGGCTACAGCCTGCTTAGCAGCTCGCTCAGGCATAGGATAAGTGAAAGTAGGGACATTTCCCTGTTGCCACTTTCCAAAATATTGATTGACCACCTTCTCAGCTTCCGCCTTGGTCATGTCGCCCACAATAGCCAAGTAGGCAATATTTGGCTTAAAGTAGGTCTGGTAGTAAGCTTTGATATCGGCTACTTCAAGATTATTAATTGTTGCCTCAGACTCAGTCTCCCCATAAGGGTGGTTTGGTCCATACAAAACTGCTCTGGACAGTCTTCCAGAGATGGCATTTGGATTGTCCTTGCTTTGAGCCAGTCCAGTGAGGGTCTGCTTCTTCAACTTATCCAATTCTTCCTGAGGAAAGACCGGGTTGTAAAGGATATCTGCCATCAGCTCCAAGGTTTTGTCCTGATGCTTTTTCAAAGAAGAAGCAAACATAGAAGTGGAAGAAGCACCAATGCTGGCCCCGATAAAATCAATATCTTCATCCAACTGATCCTTGGTTCTATTGGTGGTCCCTCCCATCATCATATCTCCTACAAATCCGGTCAGTCCCGCCTTATTTCTTTCCAAAATTGGATCTCTTTCCAAGACCAAAGTGAAAGATACCCGAGGAAGTTTATTGTTGTTGACCACGAAGACCTTGAGTCCATTGGGAAGGGAAAAGGTTTCTGCATCCTTGATTTGGATTTCTGGTGCAGGACCGGATGCAGGTAATTGACTTCTGTCTACCTGGGCAAACGCCGTGACAGCAGAGATCAGACTCAATACAAATACTATTGCTATTTTTTTCATTTCTTCAGATGATTGATAAGGTGAAACAATTATTCAGTAGTGGGTTGGGCAGATTTAGGAAGGTAATAAAGCACCACACGCCCCTTGAGGTCAAGGTACTGCTTGGCTACGCGCTGGATATCCGCTTTGGTCACCTGAGAATATTTATCCATCACCTGATTGATATAATTGGTATCGCCGTAGATCACTTTGGCTTCTGCAAGGTTTTCGGCCACACCTGCAACGGTTGAGTTTCCGCTTACAATGGCATTTTCCATTTGGTTTTTCAGCTTTTCAAATTCCTGATCTGAGATCCCTTGCTCTTGAACTTGCTGAATCAATTTATCCACTTCAGCTTCCAAATCCTGTGGCTCCACGCCCATGTTGGTGATTCCATACATGATGAAGATCCCTCCGTCTTCCAATTCCAAAGGAATAGCAGCTAAGGCCAATGCTTTCTGCTGCTTGTCTACCAATTCCTTGGTCATCAAAGAGGAATTGCCTCCGGTCAGATAGGTAGAAAGCATAGAAAGTGCGTAGCTGTCGGGGTGATTTCTGGGAGGCAAGTTGTAAGCCTGAATCACTGCCGGAATCTGAATATTGTCATAAATGATATCCCTGATTTCAGCCGTTTTCTTAGGCTCGATCACATTTGGTCGATAAATTTCCTTAGTTCCTTTCGGAATCTCCGAGAAATACTTTCTCACCAAATCTTCGGTAGTCTTGTAATCGATGTCACCTGCTATGGTCAGCGTGGCATTGTTTGGCACATAGAAGTCTTTGTAAAACTGCTGGAATTCCTCAATCGTAGCTGCATTCAAGTGATCCATAGAACCAATAGGAGCCCACTGATAAGGGTGAACGGAATACGCGCGAACCAAAGTCTCGGGAAGAATAGTCCCGTAGGGTTGATTTTCGTAGCGCTGTCTTCTTTCCTCTTTCACTACCTCACGCTGGGTCTCTACTCCGGTAATATCCACCTTGGAGTGAAGCATTCGCTCACTTTCCATATATAGGGCAAGCTCCAATTCATTGGAGGGAAGCAACTCATAGTAGTAGGTAATATCATTGGAGGTGTAGGCGTTCAATGTTCCTCCACGGCTTTGGATGATGTTCATGTATTGTCCCCGGTCGATATTTTCCGAACCTTCAAACATCAGGTGCTCAAAGAAGTGGGCAAAGCCTGTTCTTTCCGGGTTTTCATTTTTGGAGCCTACATGATACAAAACAGAAGTAACCACGATAGGGGTGGTATTATCCTGATGCATGATGACATGCAAGCCATTATCCAAGGTGAATTCCTTGAACTCAATTTTGTTTTGGGCAAAAGAAGAGAGCGAAATCACTCCCATCAGTAGCCCGAGTAGGGTAGTTTTCTTCATGACAAAAAGACTGAATAGGGTTTCTAGTTGGAATATTACTGAATTAATTGATTTTTGTTTGAGCAACTCATCTACATTAAGATGAGGAGTGGGCAATTTTCACTTCTTTTTGAAAAAAAGGAGTGATAAATCCATCGATGAGGAAAAAGACGGACAAGCGAAGAGGTTGCCTTTTGGGGACAACCTCTGCAGAAATTACGGATTTAATCTCGCTAAAATGTCTTTTGCCTGATGCCACTGCAGCCTAGGCCCAAACTGGCTTACGATCTGAGAACTTGCCATGGAGGCCAACTTCCCACTGGAAGCATAGGAATGCCCATTGGTGATTCCGTATAGGAAGGCTCCGGCGAACATATCTCCTGCCCCATTGCTATCGATCGCTGTGGTTTTGTACGGTTCGATATCGATGAAGGTATCCCCATCAAAAATCATCGCCCCGTTTTTCCCTTGGGTAATGACAAAATGCTTAGCCGCTTTTTTCATCTCCTCCCGGGCATCCATTAAGTTGTCTTTGCCAGTGTAGAGCATCGCCTCCTCTTCGTTTGCAAACAGCAAATCCACACTTGGACCGATCACATCGTCAAAATTGGACTTGAAATATTTCACCATCGCCGGATCGGAGAAAGTCAAAGCCACCTTAGTGCCTGCTTCCTCGGCCACTTTTTTGGCATGAAGCATAGCCTCTTTCCCATTGGGAGAAGTAACCAAATACCCTTCGATAAATAAGTATTTGGAATCTTTTATCGCTGATTCATGGATGTCTTTGACTGAAAAGTTTTGGGTAATCCCCAGAAAGGTATTCATGGTTCGTTCTGAATCCTGGGTTACCATCACCAAACACTTTCCTGTCACTCCATTTTCCAACCGTTCTGGAACCAAGGCAATATCCACTCCGGAATCATTCAAATCCTGAAGGTAAAAATGGCCGAACTCGTCATTAGCCACGCGAAAGCAGTAAAAGGATTTTCCTCCAAACTGACTTACTGCAACTATGGTATTGGCTGCCGATCCTCCCGCCTGTTTTTTAGCTTCTTCGGTGTTGATCACCCCCATGAGAGAGTTTTGGCGCTCCTCATCTACTAGCGTCATTAGGCCTTTTTCGACCCCGTTTTCCAAAAAGAACTGATCAGTCACTTTAAACTCAATATCTACCAGGGCATTACCGATGCCAGTCACGTCGTATTTATTCATTTTTTAATAGTTGGAAAGTTGTAATGTTTAAAGGTTGTAAAGTTGGTTCACTTCATTATTCGAAATTCAGCATCCCATATTCGATATTAAAACCTCAAGCCCTAAAGATATCAATTGAAGTTCTCATAAGCCTCGTAAATCGTACTTCCTAAATCGTCAATCAAAGATAGGGTGTCTCTCAAACGGCTTTTCCCGATCAAATAAGTACCTGTAGGTATGGTGCGTCTTGTAGATCGTCGCCAAAAGCTGCTCGCATACCCGCATCATCTTGGGATTGAAGTCACCGATCCAGTTCATCTCGATGGTTTTATAGGGGAAGGTGGATTTACCGCTCATCTTGTCATAGCTGATGATCATGGCACTTTCCACCCCTTTTCCCTGATGCTCCGGCACTACACCGAATACCAATCCGAGCATTTTATTGGGTGGAAAGAAGGTCTTGTACCACAGAAACTTCAGCTTCCCGATCAGGTCCATTTTTCCATTCACATGCTTGAAAATCTGATTGATTTCTGGGATTTGGATAAAAAAGCCTACCGGTTCCCCTTTGTAAAAGGCAAAGTAAATCAACCTCGGATCGATGATGGGTTTCATTTTACCAAACATCAATTGGGCTTCTTTTAAGGCAATTGATTTACCCATGTGGCGAGCCCAAGCCTTATTGTAAACCGTCATAAAGTATTCCGGAGCCTTTTCCTGAAGTTCTTTGCCCTGAATATATCGGAAGGAATACTCCGGGTTAGCAATAATCGCATTGGCCCGCTGAATCATCTTTTCATCAAAGCCCAAATCCTGCACCGGCCGCATGTAGGTGTATTGCTTGAAGTAGAGTTTGAATCCATAATCCTCGAAAAACTTCTGGTAGTATCCAAAGTTCCATGGCATGTTGTAATTCGGCTCGGAAAACCCATCCACGAGCAAACCCCACCACTTGTCCCGCTCCCCGAAATTGATTGGGCCGTCCATGGCCTCCATCCCTTCCCTTTGGAGCCATTCTTTGGCTACATCAAAAAGCTTGAATGCAGCCTCCTGATTATTGATACATTCGAAGAAACCCACACCTCCAGTTGGCTGCTTTTCTTTCATCTTGGTGTTGATAAAAGCGGCAATTCGGCCGATGGTTTGTCCTTTGTCATTCTGAAGAAGCCATCGCTTGGCTTTGGCTCCGTTTCGGAAAAGCTTATTAGTTTCAGGGTGAAAAAGTCCCTCGATGTCTTTATCAAGCGGCCGGATCCAGTATTTCTCATTTTGGTAAAGCCTCACCGCCATTTCGATAAATTCTTTTTGATGGGTAGGAGTGGTGACTTCGATCAGCTTCATTCGGGTGATTTTAGATCGGCTAAATTAGGAGATCGGTGGGAAAGGGCAAAAATTAAGTACACCGCAACAACTTATATCTTCGTAAGTCGATCTTAATTATCCAACTTCTCGGCTTTTTTTAAGAACATCTAGCCATTTTACAAAAAATGCCACCCGAAACAGGTGGCATTTTTTCTTTTGATTTATTTGAAGTTACATCAGAATTTATAGGGATTCGGACTTGTGAACTGCATTAAAAACTCCAAATCGTTGGTTGATGTTGGTTCTGATGGGTTTTTCCTCCGAAAATGATCCACCTTATTCATAGAAGGGGTTTTAATAGTATACCCTAATTGGGATACGGTGGAACTTCCAGAGTCAAGAATCTCTTCTCCAAGCGATTCACCATTAAATCCAAAATATCTCCAAGTACCTACCTTTTCCCCTGAGCTATACGAACCCCTACTCGCTATTACAGTACTTTTGGGATAGTACGTGTACCAAACTCCAGTTCGGACTCCTTTGGTATACCGCCCATTTTCCAGCAAATACCCTTCACGGTCGTAAACAAGTCTTTTCCCAGTTCCATTGACCAATTTGCCTGCATCCAAGAGTCTACCGTCTTTCGTTTTGAACTCCCCGAAAGAAACTAAACGATCTTCTATGAACTGTTCTTCCTGAAAAACAAACCCCGTTTCATCTACAACCTTCCAAACTCCGTCTTTTCTTCCCTCCTTATATTCACCCACTCGGTAAAAACCCTGCACATCCTTAACTTGCTCTTTCCATATTCCAACTTTAATTCCTGCTAGGAATTCGCCTTTACTGATCAGTTCGCCCAGATTGTCAAAATTTTCCCAACTTCCGTTAAGTTCACCTTTTGCAAAAGCACCAATAATTTCCGGCTGACCATCTTCATGGAATCGCATGTATGATCCGTTTTCTTGATCATTCTGGTATTCGACTGATTTTTGAAGATTCCCATCTGGAAAAAAGGCCTTATAGGTTCCGTGAAGCAGGTTTTTAGAATAACTGTATTCGGATTTTTTGGTGCCATTCTTGTAATACGAATTCCATTCCCCTTCTTTCAAGCCATCTTGGTAACTACCGGAAAGAAGAACATCACCAGTTAAATTGAATTCAAAAAACTCTCCATTGAGCTTCCCATTTGAAAAATTAACCAACTTCTTGATTTGGCCATTGGCGTAAAACTCCTCCATCAATCCATCAGGAAGATTATCTTTGAACGTAACCTGAAAGACCGGCTTCGATAAGTCAAACGTCTCCTCTACTTCCACTCCTCTTACCGCATCCAAACTCGCTTGCGGAGCACTGAGCTCATTTACCCGCTTATAAATTTTCCAGGTTCCGGACTTCTTCCCTTCTTCAATTGGACCAATACCAATCAGGTTGGTATTTCCAAAATAGAAGTATACCTGACTATCATTTTCAGGTGCATTCTGAGTAAGGCTCAGTCCAAGCAGGATAATCAATAACGTTTTCATAACCATTGATTTAGTGGATTTTAGAAGAAAACCTTGTGCTTTCTCATCCTCCTAACGGCCTGATCTTCTAAAAGTTTAGATATAATTTTTTTATGAAAAAGGAAAGGAAAAGTTATGTCTATTCCGAAAAATAACCAGAAGTGTAAAAGCTTGGGTGATTGAATTCAGAAATAGTATTCCATCAAAAAAATGCTGCTTCCAGGGAAGCAGCATCACATTAATTTTCAACCGTCGCATACAGATCAAACTCCGTCGCATCAAAAACTTTCGCTTGGACAAAGTCTCCCACTCGGCAGTAAAACTTGGAAGCATCGATCAGCACTTCATTATCGACTTCGACTGAGTCAAATTCAGTTCGGCCGACAAAGTATCCGCCTTCTTTTTTATCAATCAGAACTTTGTAGGTTTTCCCGATTCTCTCTTGATTGAGGTCGTAGCTGATTTGCTCCTGCACCTCCATCAGGTGATTGGCCCGGTTCTGCTTTTCTTCCTGAGAAAGTTTGTCTTCCATCGAGAAAGCATGGGTATTTTCCTCATGGGAATAAGTAAACACACCCAATCGCTCAAATTTCATCCGCTCCACAAAGTCAACCATCTCCTGGAATTCCTTTTCACCTTCTCCTGGATGCCCAGCTATCAGTGTCGTTCGAATTGCAATTTCAGGAATCATCTCCCGAATGCTGTGGATCAATTCTTCCTGCTTCTCACGGGTAGTACCTCTTCGCATCGTTTTCAAAACTGAGGTAGAGCCATGCTGCAAGGGAATGTCTAAGTATTTACAGATGTTCGGACGATCTTTCATGACTTGGATCACATCCATAGGGAAACCTGTTGGATACGCATAATGCAGTCGAATCCAACCAATCCCTTCCACATCCGCCAATCGATCCATTAACTCTGCCAAGTTTCTTTTTTTATACAAGTCCAAACCGTAATAGGTGGAATCCTGCGCAATCAAAAGAAGTTCCTTGGTTCCATTGGCGGCCTTGTGCTGGGCTTCTTTCACCAATTCCTCAATGGGTCGCGAAATATGACCACCTCGCATCAAAGGAATGGCGCAGAAAGAACACGGACGATCACAACCTTCTGAAATCTTCATGTAGGCATAATGAGCTGAGTGCGTCAACAAACGCTCTCCAACCAACTCGTGCTTGTAGTCAGCCTTGAATTTCTTTAATATCGCCGGTAAATCCCGCGTTCCAAAAAATGCATCCACCTGTGGGATTTCCTTTTCCAAATCGTCTTTGTAGCGTTGAGAAAGACAGCCGGTCACGTACACCTTGTCTACCAAGCCCTGCTCTTTGGCATCCACATATTGAAGAATCGTATCGATCGACTCCTGCTTGGCATTGTCGATAAATCCGCAAGTATTGATGATGATGATGTTGTGGTCATCGGAGTTGGACTCATGGCTGGCGTTGATGCCGTTACCTCTGAGTTGGGTCAGTAGGACTTCGGAATCCACCAGGTTTTTGGAGCAACCCATAGTGATGATATTGACCTTGTCTTTCTTTAATGTTCTCGCTTTCACAGAATTCGCTTCGATTTGGGAGGGCAAAGGTAATTAAAAAAGGGTTGAAAAGGTTGTAAGGTTCAAAAGTTGTAAAGTTAGTCCCACTCACCTTACAACTTTTCCACTTTGAAACTTTCTCACTTCTCCTCTTAACACTTTGATAAAACAAGCTTAACGCAGGTCTTCGTATTGGGGAGAATCCTTTGGCTAATTTTGAATCGTACAGCAAATACTTTTTAACTCCTTGCATTTACTTTTTGCCCCCGATGTGAATCGGGGTGCATTGCAGGGGAGTTTCGATTTCGGAGTTTGAAATGTCAGATTTCGGATTTTATTAATTTCCATAGTTTTCAATATCTGTGAATATCTGTGATTTTATCTGTGGAGATCTGTGGGAAGCTCTGACCTGTCAATCTAAAAATCTACAATCCCAAAAATCCTTTGCCGATTTCAGGGCTTCCTGTACCTTAGATTCCCAAATAGATTTGTATGGAATTTACCGCCCCAAATGCCCAAACTTTAACTTTTGACAGAAAAAATCACTCGGATCAAACCCTCTTGAAGCTCTACGAATCGCTGATTATGCCTCGCCGGATCGAGGAGAAAATGCTCATTCTCTTGCGTCAGGGTCGGATCAGCAAGTGGTTTAGCGGATGGGGACAGGAAGCGATCTCGATTGGCGCAGTAAATGCATTGCAGGAAGATGAATTTATCCTGCCTATGCACCGCAACTTGGGGATTTTCACAGGTAGAAATATGCCTTTGGAGCGACTATTCGCTCAATTTCAAGGGAAAAAGTCAGGCTTCACTAAAGGTCGGGACCGATCCTTTCACTTCGGTAGTATCGAACACCACATCGTGGGAATGATCTCCCACCTCGGTCCTCAGCTGGCCATCGCGGATGGGATCGGTTTGGCGCATAAACTTTCCGAAGAGAAGAAAGTCACGTTGGTTTTCTCCGGAGACGGGGCAAGTTCGGAGGGGGATTTCCATGAAGGCTTGAATGTGGCTGCAGTTTGGAAATTACCGGTGATTTTCGTCGTCGAGCACAATGGTTACGGACTTTCTACGCCAAGTGAAGAGCAGTTTGCTTTTAAGTATTTTACTGAAAAAGGCTCTGGCTACGGTATGGAAGCAGTTCGGGTGCAAGGGAATAACGTACTCGATATGTATGATACTATCCTTAGACTAGCCGAGGATATCCGAGCAAACCCAAGACCTGTATTGGTCGAAGCGATCACCTTCCGCATGCGCGGCCATGAAGAAGCTTCCGGCACCAAATACGTGCCCAAACACCTGATGGAAGAATGGGCCCAACTCGATCCGGTAGACAATTACGAAGCCTATTTGGAATCGATTGATGTACTTGATCCATCAACCAAAGAAGCAATCAACCAAAAAGTCAAAACAGCAATCAACGAGGGATTAGAAATCGCCTTTGCCGAGGAAGCCATCACGCCAAACTTGGAGGAAGAACTGGCAGATGTCTATGCGCCATTTTCCCAAAAAGTCATCGCCCCTGAAGGGCCAAGTACCGAAAAGCGCTTTATCGATGCGATCAGCGACGGGCTCCGACAATCCATGGAAAAATATCCCAACCTGATCCTCATGGGTCAGGATATCGGGGAATACGGAGGAGTTTTTAAAATCACGGATGGTTTCAAAGCGAAATTCGGAGGAGATCGGGTGCGCAATACGCCACTTTGCGAAAGCGCCATCATCGGTGCTGGTCTCGGACTCTCGATCAAGGGCTACAAAGCCATGGTCGAGATGCAGTTTGCGGACTTTGTGAGCGTGGGTTTCAATCAAATCGTGAACAACCTAGCCAAAATTCACTATCGCTGGGGACAGCAAGCTGATGTTGTAATCCGCATGCCGACCGGTGCAGGAACAGCCGCTGGACCTTTCCACTCCCAGTCCAACGAAGCTTGGTTTTTCCACACTCCGGGATTGAAAATCGTCTATCCTTCTAATCCGCATGACGCCAAAGGACTGCTTAATGCGGCTTTAGAAGATACAAACCCCCACCTCTATTTTGAGCACAAATTGCTTTACCGCTCCATCTCGGGACCCGTGCCTGATAGCTACTATACGGTGGAAGTCGGAAAAGCTGCTTTGGCACAGGAAGGCAACCAAGTTTCTATCATCACCTATGGAATGGGCGTTCATTGGGCGATCAAGGCGGTTGAGGAACTCGGGATATCCGCAGATATTTTGGATCTGAGAACTCTTTTACCTTGGGATCAGGAAGCTGTGGCTGCAACGGTGAAAAAGACCGGAAAAGTGATATTCCTCCACGAGGATACGCTGACCGGAGGGATTGGTGCGGAGATTTGTGCTTGGATTTCCGAGCATTGCTTTAAAGACCTAGACGCTCCTGTGATGCGGGAAGGAAGCTTGGATACGCCTGTGCCTTTTGCTCCAAACTTGGAAAAGCAGTTTTTGCCGACGGAGCGATTCAAGGGGAAGTTGAGGGAGTTGGTTGAATTCTAATTCTTGATTGAAATATTGAAAGATTTGAAAATTGGAAGATTGGGTTGAAAAGTGGTAATGTTGGAAGGTGGTAAAGTTTTTAGGCCTTTTAGGTTTTGTTCCAAAATTTGACCTCCACTCTGCTCAGCACCTCGTAAATCGAAATTCTATAATCGTAAATGAAAATCAGACAGCTAGCCAAAAAGGAACTCTCCAAAGTTCAGTCTATTGCCCATCGGACTTGGCCATCTACTTTTGCCAATATTCTAAGTCCGGAGCAGATTGACTACATGCTGAATTGGATGTATTCGCTCGGTATGCTGGAATCTCAGCTGGAAAAAGGTCATACCTTTTTATTGGCTGAGGAAAATGGAGAAGAACTCGGTTTTGCGGGATTTGAACTCAACTATTCTGAAGGCCCAAAAGCCAAACTGCATAAAATCTACCTTTTGCCAGAGGCTCAGGGAAAAGGGGCTGGAAAGGCCTTGCTCCTTGAAGTTGCGGATCGGGCCAGAAAAGCCGGCCAGCAAAGTCTCCTCCTAAACGTCAACAAATACAATCAAAAGGCTATCGATTTTTACCTGAAAATGGGTTTTGTGGAGATTTACAAAGAAGTCATTGACATCGGAAATGGCTATGTGATGGATGATGTGGTGATGGAGCTGAACCTTTGAGGTTTTGAAAACCTCGTAGGTTTGAAAAAAAATTTAGCTCACAGATGAAACAGATGATCAAAGATGGCATGTTCATCTGTGTAAATCTGTGTTATCTGTGAGCTAAATCAAGTTTTTCACTTCAATTCCAGCTGCTCAACTTTACTTTCTACGCCTTTGATTCCCTGATAGATTTTTTTCATTTCTTCAAGTTTTTCGGGATTTGAAGCCGCCAAATTGGTTTGTTGTCCGGGATCTTTCTTCAGGATATATAGTTGGTAATCCGTAGAATTCCCCAACTCTATGTTTACTTGTTTTTGCACCTCAGGACCGGGATACGGAGGGATCAAAGCCCAGTCACCAGCACGAAGGGCTGTTCGACTGGTTGCTTCCAGAATCACCGATTCCCGCCCCTTTTCGCTTTTTCCAAGGAGGGTTTCCAGTAAATTTTCGCTGTCAGGACCTCTTTCCTGACTGCCCACTAAAGCTGCCAAGGAACTCAACAAATCGATCTGGGTGACCATCGCATCCGAAACACCGGGCTGGATTTTACCTTTCCAATAGGTGATGAATGGAACTTTCGTCCCTGCCTCAAACAGGGAGTATTTCCCTCCCCGAAGGGGTCCGGCAGGCGTATGATCCCCCAATTTTTCTACCGCATCGTCGTAGTAGCCATCATTTAAAACCGGTCCATTGTCACTGGAAAGAATCACCAGCGTATTCTCCAAAATCCCTGCTTCCTCCAAAGTCTTCAATAGCTCTCCGATCACCCAATCCGCTTCCAAAATAGCGTCACCTCGAGGGCCCATGCCTGATTTTCCTTCAAATCTGGGATGGGGAGTTCGCGGAACATGAGGTTGCTGCATGGGGAAAAACAGGAAAAATGGCTTGTCAGATTTTGATTTTTCCTGAATGTAGGCTTTCCCTTTTTCCAAAAAATGATCCGCCATGTCCACATCACTCCAAAGCGCACTTTTGCCTCCTTTCATAAAACCAATTCTCGGAATCCCATTCACAATGCTATTGTTGTGTCCATGATGCCACTTCATGGTAAGTAGCTCTGGATTTTCCAGTCCTGTAGGTTCTCCTTCGAAATTTTTCTCATAATCCACCTGAATGGGGTCATTTGGGTCCAAATTGACTACCCTCCCATTTTCGATGTAGACGGTAGGTACGCGGTCCTGAGTAGCTGCCAAAATATGGGAATAGTCAAACCCAACATGATTGGGATTGGGAGCTATTTCGGCATTCCAGTCGACGACTCCCGTACCCAATCCCAAATGCCATTTCCCGATTACGGCGGTGTGGAAACCTTGATTCTTGAGCATTTTTGGCAGGGTCATCTGAGCTGTATCGATGATCAATGGGGCAGTACCCGGAAGGATTTTGGCATTTTGATTTCTCCATGGATAGGTACCTGTCAAAAGTGCATAGCGGCTAGGCGTACAGGTGGCAGAGGAGGCGTAACCGTTGGTAAACCTCAATCCTCCATTAGCCAAGCGATCCATGTTGGGAGTCTGTAAAGTACCTGACTGATAAGCGCTGACGTCTCCATAGCCAAGGTCATCAAGATAGATCAGCAAAATATTGGGTCTAGGGTTTTCATTTTCAGCTGACTGCTCAGCGGGAGAACAAGCCGAAAAGAATAATAAACCGGTCAAAAAGCTGAATACACTCCAAAGCAAATGGTTTTTCATAGCAGGGTAATTTACCTCTCAAAATGGAGTTTATTTCCCTTGAAATCAAAGGGGAAATTAAAAATCCTTCAGTAGGGTCTCCCACAGCACCAAGCCATGGGAAGGTGCTGTGGGTACCTGTGGGGATTCTCTTTCCGGATTGGCTAGTCTTTCTTTAATTTCTTCCGGAGGAAAATGCCATATCGCAGATACCATTTTCCTCACCTGATGATACAAAAAGCCTGTCCCGGTGACTTCAAAGCAGTAAACAATTTCCGGATAAAAAGGGCCTTCAAACTCCTTTGTCTGGTAAACTTTGGCTTCGAGGACTTCCCTTTCGAAATCTGTTTTGGTGGGACTGACCTTGCAAAATGCCCTAAAATCAAGTTTTCCAACAAAGATTCGGGCTTTTTCCTCCATCTTTTCCAAGGTATCAAACTGATCCACCTGGGTAATAAATGCTGAGGCAAAGGAAGGAAAGCCCTGTTCCGATGCGAAATAGTAGCGGTAGGTTTTTTGGGAAACAGCCTGGATCAAATTCAGATCCCTGGGAATCTCCCGCACCGCGCTTAAGACAATTTCTCCGGAGAGATTCAAATTGAAAAGCGGAAGTAAGGGCTCCAAATCGGTCTTTTCCCTCAAAAAAAGCTGAACAAATCCCTGTCGACAGCTGACTCCTGAATCGGTTCGGCTCGAACCAATCAAACGAAAATCCTCATGGCCCAAAACGAATCGGAATACCCGCTCCAATTTTCCCTCGATAGTGGGCTGACCTTTTTGCTTCGCCCAGCCTTTGAATCGGGCGCCGAAGTAGCTGATTTCGAAAAGGTAAGAACAGGGACGTGACAGCATAGTTCTTGGCTTAATTTGAGAGGAAAGGCGGAGTCAGTTTTTTGATTCCGAAATTCCCCTCCCACTCCCAGACAAACCCGGGGATTTGATGTTGGGAAAGGACTTTTTGGACTTCTTCCAGATAAATCTTTCTTGAATCGGCATCCGCATTTTGCGTCACTCCGTATTCTGTGCACCAAAGCTGAACCCCATTGATTTGAGCCCAAGCAGCAATTTGCCCGATTTTGTCCTGAATGGCGACAGAGTTTCCCGTCATTTCGTAGTCCCTGTAATTGATTTCCCCCGGTGTACCCTTAGCTCTGTAGTCAAGTCTGGGCATAGAAGATGATTCATAAGGGAAAGGAATACCCAAGGTGCTGTTTTGAGGTCCGGTCCAATCTGTCCCCTGATGGGTAAACAGGTAGGGTTCGTAAAAATGAAAAGTATAAATCACTCCTTCCAAGGACCAAGGCTGTATTCTGGAAAGTTCAAATAGGCTGTTGAAATTGGTTGCTCCTAGAATGAAGGGAATATCTTTCCGTATTTTATGTAGTCGAGGCACAAGATCCTGAACAGCCCTATACCAAGTGTCCGGGTTGAGATCTGGTTCATTGGCCAGTTCGAAATAGAGGTTTCCGGGATTCTGGGGAACCACAGAAAGGACTCTTTCCCAATCAGAGTAGAGCCTTTCGATGGCTTGGGAATAATTCTTTTCAGAAAGACCATGATTAAAATTGGCAAGGATCAGCCTACTATCCAGTTGGATACTTGCTTCTATCAGCTTGAGGAGTTCCTTTTCGAAATGAGATTGTTGAAAAAGATAATTTAAGGCCAAAGGTACTCTGAAGGAGGAATATCCGGCCTTTTTTGCCTCTTTCATTTTCCGGATTACCACTTTTGAAGAAAAAACAGGTTTTTCCCAAACCCGCTCGTTTCCAGTTAGATTAATTCCAGTCGGCATAGATTGGGCACTTGAAAACACCAGTCCAACTCCAAGCCAGAGGGAGGCAAAAATTCCGAAAAAGCGGAATAAAACAGGGGCTGAGGATGATTCTGGTGACAAACTTGAAAATAAAGCTTTTGTTAAATCTAGTTTGGGAGTTCAAAAATACTAATATCTTTAAAAGTCCACTGATAAGAATCCTTGCCATGCTCTCCTCCCCAACCACTCACCCTTCGGATATTTCCTCATCTCTTGAAAAAAAACACTGGGACATTTCCAATTATGTGTATTGGAGTTTGATCAGTTTGACCTTGGGACTATTTGTTTTGGAGTTTTTTTTGGTAAAAGAGTATTATCAGACCACCCTATTTTACAAGGCTGGGCTTCTCCTGGTTGGCTTTGGGGGATATGGATTGTTGCGAAGAAAAATTTCCTCGCCCTCGCTGATGATTCTTGTGATGAGCAGCCTGTTTCTGGCTTACTGCTTTTTTATGGTTTACCAGAGTTCGGGTTATTTGATCACTTTGTATTTTCTGATTGCCACCTTGGTGGTGGGAGGGATCAACTATTTGGTGGTGTGGAAAGGAGCTTTCAGTCTGAGTTTAGTGCTTTTTGCAGCAGGTATTTTTCTTGGGATTTCGTACGCATTTGATTGGGAAGGATTCTACGCACTATTCCCTCTCGGGGGGTATCTTTTTTTCTTCACCTTGGTGCTCACCTCCTTTATCCCCGATTCTCGAAAGAAAAATTACGTTCTAAATCTGGAAAGAGACCTCAAAAAAGAGCAAATTCTTAAAAATCAAGCCAAAGATCTACAAGACCTTCAAATCAAATACGCTGAGGTATTGGAGTTCAAAAAAATTGAAAATCAAAAGGAAAAAATCCTTCGCCATGATCTCAAAAACAAAGTAAACAATATCATCGGCCTGTCTCAGATCATCTTGGAAACCAACGATCCTGAAGAAAACCAAAGCTATATCCAGCTCTTGAACGAAGTCAGCAATGATCTCCTACGGTTTTCAGACAATATTTTTTCACGGGATGAGGATCAGCCCACAGCCTTGCGCATCTCCAAGTCCCAGGTCAATGTATTGTCCTCATTCAAAAAGATAAAAAGTGAACTCGAACCCAAGTTGGATCAAAGCACGCTGGAACTGAAATGGCTAGGTGAGGAAAATCCCCTGTTAGTCCATGTAGACAAGCTTATTTTCAACAATATTTTGGTGAATCTCCTCAATTACCTTATCCTTTGGTCCAAACCGGACAGCCTTATTTTGGTCAGTGGGGAGCAATCTGCCGCTCAAATCCGAATTCAGCTCTCCGCACCCTCAGCTAAAATATCCGCAAGGGAATTGAATTATATTTTCAAACCTCTGGATTCCTTCCAGTTTACTTCCAGCTTTTCCGCACCCCAGGGCTTAGGCCTTCAGATTGCCAAAAGCATGACAGAACAAATGGGTGGCTACTTCAAATATCAGACAGGGATAGAGGATGGAGTCATTTTCAAATTGGAGTTTGAACATGCCGAAAGATCAAAGTCAAATGAGGCCTGATATGAAGAAGTCATTGATAGTAATTCTCTTCTTGTGGATGATGGTCGTTTACTTGCCTGGAAGAGGACATGCCTTCCATTTCCCTTTGCGTGGTCAAAGTCGTCCCGCTATTGACACTGCTGTATTTCAGATTCCTGATATACCAGTGGATTTTGATATCCTCGGAGTTCCTGAATCCTGGGCCCAAAAGTACCCTCAAGAATTGCTAAAGCTCAGTTTTTTCCTTAAATCCAAGTCCAAACCAGCATCCTTGCTTTCCTGGACCGAAGCTTCCCAAGAAAATAACCGGGCCTTGGTTTATCTTGGAGAGACTTTTCCCAAGGATTCCCTTTTGGGAAATCAGAGATTTGTCCCCTTTGCCTCTCAAGGAAGATGGGTTTATTTGAAAGCCAGCGGTGATACCACTCAAAAAGTCCACTACTTTTTCCAAAGTGGGGGTTCCTTTCAGGCCGGAGATTTTGCCAAAGAAATGGGGTTGGCTACAATCGGTGAATCCTACTCCCAAGAGGAGTATGACTATCAATGGAAAAAGAGCTATCCGCTCAGCGAGCTCGATTTTCCCAAACTGTCCCTCTCGGCCAATAATTCCCCTTTCAACAAAACCTTACCTACTTACCTGACAAAAGGGTTTTTCAAAGACTGGAAAGTCAACCTCCATTTTACTGTTTCTAATGAAGAAAGTACCGAGGCATACCTCAACTTTCTGGTAAACAACAATCTGATTCGAACTTTCCAAGTGAAAAAGGAAGGGGCCTATCATGTAGAATTCAGTATTCCTCCCATGCCCCTTTCTGTGGGGTCTTATCTCACTTTGGAACTTGTCAACGGAAATGGAAATTCCTCATTATCTTCTGTAATCGTAGATTTAGATGTGGAAAAGAGCCAAATTTCTCCCTCTTTTCGCAATGAGTTCCCAATGACTTTTAGCTCTTTTCCAAAAAACATGGAAGGAAAACCGCTAAAAATTCTGATCGATTACGAATTGCCCCCTGCCGAATTGGAAGCATTGGCAGACTTAATTCTTTTGATCAACCAAAGGCCTGATCAAGCTTATCCTTTCTATTTTCCGGAGCTGATCCGGGTGGAACCAACAGGAAAACTCCCTGAAATAGAAGCAAATTTCATCCTGATCACCCGATCGCCTCAGGCTTATCTCCCCTTGGTCAAAAATCAGAGCAAACTCAAATACACAGAACAAGGAAGGGATTTCCAATCCGATGAATTGGATAAATTCTTTCAATACCATTCCCGGGAAGGCCTGAGCAGTATGGAGTTGTTGGCCCTTGAATCGCATAGAATTCTCTTTATTGCAAATGATCCAAAAGAGAGCCAATCCATGAAGGAAGCGGTGGACGGACTGGAGGATGAAATCATATCCAATACAGGAAATATCCTTTTAGCAGACGCGAAGCATTACTATTTCTTTGATATCCGGCTCAAGGAACCCACTCAGGTCGGGGCAGAAAAGCAAGCTCAATTTGAACAATTCTGGAAAAAGTCGAGAATCTACATCACTATTCTGCTTATGCTTGGCCTGGTGTTTTTGCTCAGGTATATCTATTTCAAATCTCAACACGCCAAAAAATCCATTGAAGATGCGAGGAATTAAACAACTTTTGATTACCGGAGGGCTCTGGGCAGGAATGCTGACTACAAGTCTGGCCCAAAATCCATGGCAACAAGACCGGGGAGAAGCCTTGATTTCTCCGTTCATCAGTCGGTACCAAGCGGACTTTTATCGGGATAAGTCAGGCAACAAAGTTCCCTTTGAGCAAAATGGCCTTTTCCAAAACTATAATCCAAGACTTTATTTCAGCCTTCCGGTCAAGGGATATAAAATCAATCTATTCGGTACGATACCCCTTTTCTTCAACCAATACCAGGATGCCAATGAAACGCAGAAAAACACAGATCTGGGAGATTTGGAGTTGGGGCTGAGATTTCACCTCAAGCAAATGGAGAGGAACTACCTCCTAGCCTCTGTGACGGCCTTTATTCCAGCTTATCAAAACAATCAATTGCCTTACACGGGGTTTGACCGGTTTGGGATGGAAGCGAGGGTGATGCTGTATGGCAATGCCGCCTGGATCGGAGACACCAACAATTTCCACAAGGTGGAGGCTGGATTGAGGTATTTTTTTCCGGATGATCCGCTTCAGTTGAGGATTTATGCCTCCGAGGGGTACCGCTTTGCAAAAAAGGTGGTGGCTTTGGGAGAGTTGGACTGCATCTTCTCCAACAGTTCCAATTCAGAATTTTTTGAAAATAACCTGCAATTAGTCTCTGATTTCGGTATGGTCAAGGCAGCTATCAATTTGGGCTACGAATTCACCCCGGATTTTGCTTTGTACGGTGGGATTTTTCATGACGTCTACAATAAAAACTCCGGGATTGGTCGCGGTTTCCAGTTCTTCTCAGTAATCAAATTCAACTAATGGGCAGCCGAGAATTTTACAGAAAATCCCTTTTCCAGGAAAACGCCAAGCTCTCAGGGAAAACTATTGAACAGATCGAACGCTTGGAAAAGCAGTTGGGAAAAAGCTTTCTCTGTATTGCCCTGAATTATGGCTTTTTGAGCAGGAAGGCTTGGAAGGAATCTCTTCAAAAAGAAGAAATCACGCTTTACCGATTTGACTTCCCTTCCCTGAGTCCTGTTCCCAAAGCGGAATTGATTCAGAAAAACCTGCCTGTTTTCTTAAATTCCTTGATTTTCCCATTGTATCAGGACGAAGAAAGACTGGAACTCATTCTTTCTGATCCTTCCGATGCGATAAACATCAATCAAATCGAACAGCTCCTCCAACAGAAAGTGACCCGGTATGAAGTAGCAGAGGACTTGGATGTACTCAAAGCCCTCCATACCACTTATGGCCTGGAGTATCTGGATCAGGCTGTGTTTCGGATTTATGACCAAGACCGGGAAAGCTGTGCGATAGAGACCTTTACCAAAAGTCAGTTGATAGCAATCGGAATCCTGATGGGCTTGGGGATTTTATCTTTCTTCTTTTTCCCGGTAGGTACTTCCGTGACGATCAATTTGATCCTGAATTTCCTGTTGTTTTGTGCCATAGGCTTCAAATTTCTCCTCACGCTGTACGGGTCCAAAATGGAGACCTCTCAAAAAATCACCAAGGAAGAACTAGCACGGGTCAAGGATGAAGAGTTGCCTTTTTACACCATTCTCCTGCCGGTGTTTAGGGAGTCCGAAGTAATCCACAAATTGGTCTGGAACCTCAGAAGCATTGATTACCCCTTGGAAAAACTGGACGTGAAGCTGCTGATAGAATCGGATGACTCTATGACCTATGAGGCGGTGAAAAACATGAATTTCCCCTGCATTTTTGAGCCGGTGGTCGTCCCTCCTGCTATGCCCAAGACCAAGCCTAAGGCCTGTAACTATGGATTGTATTTCAGCAAAGGAAAATACCTGACTATCTACGATGCCGAAGATATTCCAGACAGCAAGCAGTTGAAACTGGTCTACAGCCTATTCCAAAAGCTATCTGACGAATATGTGGTCGTGCAGTGTGCCTTGAACTATTTCAATAAGAAGGAAAATCTGCTTACCCGCCTGTTTACACTGGAATATTCCTATTGGTTTGATTACATGCTCCCCGGATTGGACAGCTTGGATGTGCCCATTCCCTTGGGAGGCACGAGCAATCATTTCCGGTTTGACCGACTGATGGAGCTGGGAGGCTGGGATGGTTTCAATGTGACCGAAGATGCTGATCTAGGCCTACGCGCTTACGCCAAATCCTATAAAGTGACTGTCTTGGATTCTACCACCCTGGAGGAGGCCAACAATGACTTTTTCAACTGGATCCGTCAGCGATCTCGCTGGATCAAAGGCTATATGCAGACCTTTTTGGTACATATGAGACATCCTGTCAAGTTATATAAAAAGGTAGGACTAAAAGGATTTTTGGCTTTCCAGTTCTTTATCGGGGGTACCTTTTTCACCTTTTTGGTCTACCCGGTCCTCCTTTTGTTTTTGCTTTTCATTTTGTTTCTGCATTCAGGAATCCTAGACTACCTCGTATTTTGGAATGATCTTCCGGTAAGCAAATCCCTGCTGGACTCAGTGAGTGTATTCTTCCCTAACTGGCTGGTGGTCATCTCCATTTTCAATTTTGTCATTGGCAACCTGATGATGATCTACGTCAACATGATGGCGGTATTCAGAAGGAGATCCTACACCTTGATTCTGTATGCCTTGGTCAATCCTTTGTATTGGCTCATGCACTCCATTTCTGCCTACAAGGGCCTTATCCAGCTGGTCACCAAACCCTTCTATTGGGAAAAGACCAATCATGGCCTCACCAAATCCACCAAAAGTTCTGTGGCATGAAAAGCAAAATTCTACTCAATACTCTTTTCGTTTTGGCCCTCTCAGGAATCTACCTTTCTTTTGGCTATTTCCTGAGAACAAAAGGGTATTACCATCTGGAAGGCTATTTTATTGATTACAAGATCGATCAGCTTTTCCGCTACGATATCAGCTTTTTCCGAACTTTCTATTTCACCGAACCAGCCTTGCTGTTTTTGGGCAGTCTGGGACTAAGCTGGATTCCCAAGATCCAAAGCACCTACTTGCTCAATGCCTTGGTTATGGGGATTTTGGGGGTGTTTCTTTTCAAAAGCGCTTGGGAACGGAGGTCTGGTTCTTGGGCTTCTTTGATTTACCTTTTGTTTAGTCCGGTGATTTGGTATGCAGGCAGCAGTGGGAGTAGTTTTGCGCTTTACCTCACCTTTTATTTTCTGTTTTTCTGGTTGATTTTAGGCTATATACGGAGCTATTCCGTTTTTCATCTTGCCTCTTTGAGCATCCTATTGGGAGCTTTTTTACTTTTGGACCGAAGCTTCCTGAAGCTTTTGATCCTTCTTATTCCCGTCTTTTTCTTCATCTCCTTTTATAAGGCCAAAGGGATTCATGGTAATTTCTACGCCAAAGCCTCCGTCATATTCAGCAATGATTCCCAAAGAAGGAAATTCTTTACTGGTTTTTTCAGCTCAATTCTCCTTGTGGTATTTATCCCTCTTTCTGGTTTCGGAATTTTCCACCTGATCAATGAGATATTTGGAGGAAGAATCTTTTATTACGAAACCAGCCTCGCGGATTTCTGGAATAGCTATAGCGGAAAGACACCTTTGCACACTGCTGACAGTTTGGATTGGAAGATCTTTTCTGTGGGGAATCTTTATTTTTTGCTTTTGATCCTATGCTTATCCGTTTCTCTACTTTATCTGTTTTTCAGAAAAGGAAAGAGCACTGCCCTCCCTATGATTGCCTTTTTGGCTTTGGGATATGTGGTTTCGGAGGCTGCCGGGGAAAAAATTCTAAACCTGAACCTTCAATTGCTTGGGATGCTCTCCGGGGCAGGAATGGCCGGAATCCTCTTCAGTGCCAAAGAAATCCCTTCTGCAGTTTTTAAAGGGGTCAGCTTATTCATAGCCTTGGTGGCCATAGTTTTGGAGTTTTTCTATTTCCAATTTGCAGCATCTATCCACGAGAGAAGATTCATGGAAGCAATCACCCAGTCTGAGGTTGAGTCCAAAGAGTTAAAAAACATTGAATCCATCCATGAATTTTTGGCAGAAAAAGGAAAAACAAGGATTTTGGCAGACGATGCCATCTTCTTTCCACATCTTTCCCAATTGCCTCCGGAGACTAGCTGGATAGGGCACTTTAGCCCGGACTTTCAGCACAGCCTTCAGGAACCGGCTATCTATGCGGATTATCTGGTAATTTCTCAAGACACACACCCCCTCCATTTGAATGACATTGTAGCAGCCGCTTTGGATCGATTGGAATTTCACGGAATCCCTCTCAAGACTAAGGTGGTATTTCAGGATGAATTGGGGCTGGTTTTGGAAGTTTTAGAGTAATCATTGACTCTTTCTCAAAGGAAATTCCCTAACGATCTTGGTGTTACCAAAAACAACCGGTAGGCTTGTGAGGAGTTGGAAAGTTTCATTTGCCAAAGGATCTTGGTAAATTCATTCAAATCCAATCTCACTAGCTATGAAATTTCTATTCACCTCCTGCTATTTCTTGGTCTATCTCACAGGCTATGCCCAGACTATTCCCAGCAAAGAAATCCAAATCAAACTGGCTGTCCTGGCAGCTCCGGAAGATCAGCGGGCCGGTGCCACGGTGTATGCTTTTGATGGCACCCTGCTTCGAAAAGGCACCAATCAAACCGTTTGCTTAGGTGATGATCCCGGTCGAGAAGGACTTTCGGTTTCCTGTTACCATAGCAGCGCACAGCCTTTTATGGAGCGGGGATGGGCGCTTCGCAAAGAAGGCAAAACTGCGGATGAAATTTTCAAGATTCGGGAAGCGGAATCCAAAGCCGGAAAACTCAAACTCCCGGATCAGGGAAGCTTGCTCAATGCCTTGACTGCCGAGCACGCCGATGTCAACTGGACCACTGGTGAAGCCAAAAACACCTACACTCGCTCCGTCGTCTATATCCCCTGGGCAACTGCTGAAAGTACCGGATTGCCACTGAAACCAGCCGGACCCGGTTTACCTTGGATTATGGATCCCGGCACACATCGGGCCCATATCATGATCAATCCGGCGAGGGAGTAAAACGTTAATGGTTAAGCGTTAATATGTTAATAGTGTAGGATGTTAGCTATTGAATTCGAAAGAAATAATTTGGTCATTCAGAAGAATGAACAACGAAAAGTGATCGATTTAAAGGTCGCTTCTTCTACGCTTTTGCATGCATCCGAAGCTGAACGTAATTTGTATTGGATTTCTCCCTCAGGCTATGGAATTCATTGGCCACTGATTGACGAGGATCTTTCTATTGAAAAACTCTTAAACTTGTAGAATGGACACTTTCTTAGACATCAAAACCAAACTGCAAGACCAGAAAAAGGAACTATTTGAAAAGTACCCTATAAAGACCTTGGTAATTTTTGGTTCCTATGCACGCAATGAACAAAAGGAAGCGAGTGACCTTGATCTGATGGTAGAGTTTCATAGCCGTGTAGGTTCAGAGTTCATTCAATTAGCTGATGAATTGGAGGAAATTCTTGGAATGAAAGTCGATTTGGTCTCCAAAAAAGGAATCAAAGAGAGATATTTTGAATGGATTAAAGAGGATTTGATTTATGTCTAAAAGAGAACCATGTTTAAGAGTTAATTTTTTAAAATTTGCCGTGTTCAACTTATAAGTGCAACACCTAATTTTTGTTTGAGTTTTTGTATTGGACTAAGGTAATTAAACTTTCTAACGGGTCTGTTATTGATTTTAGCTTCGATTGCTTGTATTTGTTCTGTTGAGATTTCATTGAGGTCAGTTTTTTTAGGTAAGAAAGCTCTAAT
>NZ_BTPD01000023.1:0-34509 GCF_036245625.1 Algoriphagus confluentis | reverse complement strand
ATTAGAGCTTTCTTACCTAAAAAAACTGACCTCAATGAAATCTCAACAGAACAAATACAAGCAATCGAAGCTAAAATCAATAACAGACCCGTTAGAAAGTTTAATTACCTTAGTCCAATACAAAAACTCAAACAAAAATTAGGTGTTGCACTTATAAGTTGAACACGGCTTTTCGGGTCAAAAACTTTTGGTTTTAATCATTTGGTGATCGGATATGATGAAGAAAAACAAAGTATTTATCGCTACCAGTTTGGATGGGTTTATCGCCGACAGAGAAGGAGGAATAGATTGGCTGCATTCCATTCCCAGCCCCGAGCACAATGACATGGGATACAGTGCATTTATTTCCGGGATAGATGCCTTGGTGATGGGGCGAACTACTTTTGAAACCGTTTGTGGCTTTGATATCCCCTGGCCTTATACTCAACCGGTCTTTGTCCTGAGCAACAGCCTGTCCTCAATTCCTGACTCGTACTCAGGAAAGGCCGAATTGGTCCGAGGAAGTCTTCAGGAAATCCTGTCCGAGATTCATGCCAAAGGATATTTTCAACTTTACATTGATGGGGGCAAAACAATACAGAGTTTTTTGAAAGAGGATTTGATTGATGAATTAACCCTTACCACCATTCCGGTGCTCCTCGGTGGAGGAATTCCGCTTTTCTCCGAACTTCCCCGAAGACTGGACTTTGCCTGTGTCGAGTCCAAACTATATTTGGACAAGGTGGCCCAAAATCGATATATCCGAATGCGGTAAGCCTGTTTCATCTTTGATCTGCCTTTCTTTTCTTCCTTTTCAAAGGATGCCTTCTATTTTTCTGAAAAATCCCTGGAGTTTACTCAATCGTTTCCGCAGATTTTAACTTTCCGACACAGGGTTCTGGATACTTAATTTCTTATTTTAAATGCATGATGGATAAGGATTTAAGCCGAAGGCGATTTATAAAGAGCACTCTTCTAAGCGGAGCAGGACTTGCCGTCTTGCCTGGATTATCCCTAAATGCCGCCCAAAGGGAATCTAAAATGCGGTTTGGCCTCGTCACCTACGAGTGGGCCAAGGATTGGGATTTGGCCACATTGATCACCAATTGTGAAAAAACCGGTGTGCTGGGAGTAGAACTTCGTACCCAACATGCTCATGCCGTAGAGACCAATCTGAGCAAAAGCCAACGCGAAGAAGTCAAAAAGCGGTTTGCAGACAGCCCCGTCACCTGCTTAGGTTACGGGAGCAATTACGAGTACCACAGTCCTGACCCGGTGAAGCTCAAGCAGAATATCGACGGGACAAAAGCCTATATCCAGCTTTGCCATGATATTGGGGCGACTGGGATCAAAGTCAAACCCAACTTCTTGCCGCCTGAGGTGCCCAAGGAAAAAACCATCGCTCAGATTGCGTCCTCCTTCAATGAAGTGGGAAAATATGCGCGGGATTATGATCAGCTCATCCGAGTGGAAGTGCATGGTCAGCATACTCAGGAACTGCCGGTGATGAAGGCCATCTTTGACCAAGTCACCGAGCCCAATGTGAAAATCTGCTGGAACTGCAACGAGGAGGACTTACTTCCTCCCGGCTTGGAAGCTAATTTCCATTCAGTGAAAAAATGGTTTGGCGATACCGTCCACGTGCGTGAGTTTAATGTCGGCAACTATCCTTACCCTGAATTATTCAGGCTTTTCAATGGGATGAATTACGAGGGATGGATCCTATTGGAAGCCCGAACCAAGCCCGCTGACCGGGTAATTGCCTTGAAAGAGCAGTTGGGACTGTTTCAGGAACTGGTAGCTCAGTAAGCAGTAAACAGTAGGTAGTAAGCAGTGGACAGCAGGCAGTCGGCAGTAAAAAGGGGCAGTTCCAATAGCAATAGGGAGCAGTACTTGAGTTGGCTTTGGAGAGTTGAAAATTTTCTAATGATCAAGAAATACAACGAATTAACCCTTAACAATTAACCCTTAACAATTAACTAATAACCAATTAACCAATAACCAATAACTCAAAACCTTGAACATACTAACCCAAAATGCCATGAACAACGATAATTCGAGAAGGGATTTTCTCAAAAAAACAGCCTTAGGCACAGCTGGACTCAGTCTGGGTGCTATGGCCTTTTCACCTAAAAGTTACAGCCGCATCCTCGGAGCAAACGATCGAGTGAATGTGGGTATTGTAGGATTCTCTGACCGCTGTCGGGGAGCTTTGGTGCCTGCCATGCAAATTCACGCCAAGGAGATGAATTTTCAGTTTACTGCTGTCTCGGATATCTGGAGCCGAAGGAGAGAGGAAGCCCAAGCTTTTGTGAAGGAAAAAGCGGGTTTAGACATCGCTGCCTGCAGAAACAATGATGAACTCTACGATCGTAATGACGTGGATGCAGTGATCATCAGTACGGCAGATTTTCAGCATGCGCTTCATTGCAAAGAGGCAGTAGAAGCAGGCAGAGATGCTTACGTGGAAAAGCCCTTTGCAGAAACAATGGCAGATAATCGGGCGGCAAAAGAAGCGGTGCTTCGAACCGGAAAAATCGTGCAGGTAGGCTCACAGCGTAGAAGTGGGATCAATTATCATCAGGCCCATGATTTCATCAAAGCGGGCAAGTTTGGAGATATTGTAGCCGTAGAAATGACTTGGAATGTCAATCAACCCGGACGCTGGAGAAGACCGGATTTGGTGGATCAGATCAGAAAAGAGGATACCGACTGGGATCGATACCAGATGAATCGCCCAAAAACCGACTGGGACCCGAGAAAATATCTGGAGTTCCGTCTATTTTGGCCTTACTCTTCCGGTATTCCCGGACAGTGGATGGCGCATCAGATCGACACAGTACATTGGTTTACTGACTTGCCCCACCCAAGAAGTGTAGCTGCCAACGGGGGAATTTACCTTTGGAAGGACGGTCGCCAGAATTTTGATACGATGACCGCTGTTTTTGATTATGGTCCTTTGAATGACTCCTCAAAAGGTTTCCAAGTGATCTATTCTTCGCGCTTCACCAATTCAGCCGGAGGCACCAAGGAGATTTACTATTCCAATGCAGGAGAGCTGAATTTGGATACCAATAAGATCTCTCCAAACGGAGGCCTTCGAGCAAATCAAGCCCGAGCAATGGGAATGCAGGAAAACCTGCTTCAGGAAATGGCTTTGGGAGAAGCGGTGAAAGTGGAAACCGGAGCCAATACCGGAGCAGATGACATGACTTCCGCCCATATGCGCAACTGGATGGAATGCGTTCGGTCCCGTAAGAAGCCCAACGCAGACGTGATGGCAGGGTACAACCACTCCATCGCCAATATCATGACCACAGCTGCACTGAGAACAGGTCAGTTTGTGACCTTTGATGAGGAAAAGCAGGAAGTCTTGGCTGGTGGAAAGCCTTTCCAGTATTGAGCTATGCGATCGAGAAATAAAATCCAATGGGGGACAGCAGGTGTACTGCTGTCCTTCTTTTTCGGAATGAATGCGCCCCTTCATGCTCAAAAAGATCAAGTGAAATTGATTCGTAAGGATGCCGAAAAGAAGGTGGAGGTACGGATCGGAGAGGAGCTTTTTACAGCTTATCTCTATCCTGAGACGATTGCCAAGCCAGTTCTTTACCCCATTATTACCTCTGGTGGCCATGAAATCACCCGAGGTTTTCCTTTGGCACCCAGACCGGGAGAGCGGGTGGACCATCCCCATCATATTGGGCATTGGATGAATTATGGCGATGTCAATGGACTGGACTTTTGGAATAATTCCGATGCCATTCCTGCCGACAAAAAGGATAAATACGGAACTATCAGGCATACCGGAATCACAGCGTTGAACGAAAACGGGAATTCCGCTGAGTTGGAGGTAACTATGGACTGGTTGGCTCCGGATGGAAATGTTTTGTTGAAGGAGAAGACCCGGTTTGTTTTTTCGGCAGAAGGGAAAAAACGAACCATAGACCGAATTACTACCCTTACCGCACAAAGCGAGCCGGTATCCATGAAGGATAATAAGGAGGGTGTCTTTGCGATCCGGGTAGCCCGAGAATTGGAGCATCCTTCGAATAAACCGGAGATTTTTACCGATGCCAATGGGATCCCCACTACAGTAGCTAGTCTGAATAATGAAGGGGTCAGTGGCAAATATCGGAGCAGTGAAGGAAAAGAGGGAGATGATGTATGGGGTACCCGTGGGGAATGGGTGACGCTCAACGGAGAGATAGAAAAGGAAAAAATATCTGTCGTCATTCTGGACCATCCCTCCAATCCCGGCTATCCGACCTATTGGCATGCCCGAGGGTATGGTCTCTTTTCAGCCAATCCTTTGGGACAAAAGGAATTGAGTGGAGGAAAAGATGTGCTGAATTTTGGTTTGAAAGCTGGGGAGTCGGTCACATTTCGGTATCGTATAATGGTCTATTCTGGGGAAATCCCAGGCGATGAGGTCTTGAATTCGGAGGCAGGTAGCTTTGGAAAAGAGCAATAAACAATGGGCAATGGCCAATGATCAATTATCAATGAGCAATGACCAATGAGCAATAATCAATAACCAATTATCAATGAGCAATGACCAATGAGCAATAATCAATTACCAATTATCAATGAGCAATGACCTATGAGCAATAATCAATTACCAATTCTCAATTTCCAAACGCTTTTAACTACCAAACAATGATTAATTACCAATGAGCAATGATCAATAACCAATAACCAAGGAACAATAACCAATGGTCAATGATCAATAACCAATTCTCAATTTTCAAACACAATCAACTACTAACCCTTAACTATTAACCCTTAACCCTTAACCCTCAACCCATACCCCCATGAGAGCCCTATTCGCTTGTCTATTCTTTTCTTTTCTGGTAGCCTGTTCGACGACGAAGGAAGAGATCAATGAAGCCGATATCATCATCTATGGAGGGACTTCTTCCGCGGTTACGGCTGCGGTGCAGGCAAAGAAGATGGGGAAATCTGTGATTGTTGTTTCACCGGATATTCACTTGGGAGGATTGTCTTCGGGTGGTTTGGGATTTACGGATACGGGAAACAAGGCGGTCATCGGTGGATTGGCAAGGGAATTTTACCATCGGGTATATCTTCACTATACTCAGGATTCAGCTTGGAAATGGCAAAAGAGAGAGGAATATGGAAATAAAGGGCAGGGAACTCCGGCAATTGATGGAGATAACCGAACCATGTGGATTTTTGAGCCTCATGTAGCCGAGCGGATTTTTGAGGATTTTGTCCGAGAAAACCAACTTAAAGTCCACCGAGACGAGTGGCTAGATCGGGAGAAAGGAGTGGTTAAGGAAAATGGAAAGATTGTCTCGATTCAAACCCTTTCCGGCAAAAAGTACAAGGGTAAAGTCTTCATCGATGCTACCTATGAGGGAGATTTGATGGCTGCTGCAGGGGTAAGCTACCATGTGGGCCGGGAAGCCAATTCGGTTTATGGCGAGACTTGGAATGGAGTACAGGTTGGAGTTTTTCAGCACCGGCACTATTTCATGGATTCCATTTCAGCTTATCGGATTCCGGGAGACCCGAGCAGTGGACTTTTGCCAGAGATTTCTTCCGATCCTCCGGGTAAAAACGGAGAAGGGGATCATCGACTTCAGGCTTACAATTTCCGAATGGCATTGAGCAAAAACCCAGATAATCGGATTCCTTTTCCCAAGCCTTCCAATTACGATTCCAATCGGTATGAGCTCTTGGCTAGAGTTTATGCCGCTGGCTGGAATGAGACCTTTTGGAAGTTTGATCCGATTCCCAACCTGAAGACAGATACTAACAATCATGGTCCTTTCAGTACGGATTATATCGGAAAAAATTTCGACTATCCTGAGGCAAGCTATACTCGCAGAAGGGAAATCATCCAAGAGCACGAGGATTATCAAAAAGGACTGATGTATTTCTTGGCAAACGATGTCCGTGTTCCTGAAAAGGTCAGGAATGAACTGGCCAATTACGGATTGGCCCAGGATGAATTCACAGACAATGGGAATTGGCCTCATCAGATTTATGTGCGGGAGGCACGAAGAATGGTCGGGGCCTATGTGATGACCGAACAGGATGTGCTGGGTGCAAAGTCTGTCCCTCAGTCTGTTGGAATGGGGTCCTATTCCCTGGATTCTCACAATACCCAGAGATTTGTCACTCCGGGAGGATTTGTCCAAAATGAAGGAGATATCGGGGTTCATCCCGAAAAACCCTATTCCATTTCCTACGGGACCTTGGTGCCCAAAAAGGAGGAGTGTACCAATCTGCTAGTCCCAGTTTGTGTATCGAGCTCGCATACCGCCTTTGGATCGATTCGAATGGAACCCGTATTTATGATTTTGGGTCAAAGTGCAGCAGTGGCGGCATCCTTGTCCATAGATGAGCGTATTGCTGTGCAGGATTTAGGTTATGAAAAGCTAAAAAAGGTTCTAGTTGAGGAAAAACAGGTGTTGGAAAATTGATCTTCCCTGCTTAGTTGAATTACTATTTTGAACTTAATCCTGCTCATGGTTACTTTGAAGATTCATGATTTCGATTTTTGGAAGGAGGATGTTGGAGGCTAGTTCCACCTTTTGTTTTTTTAGCGACTCTAGTAGGCATCTGGTCGGGAAAAGTTGGAGTTATGCTTTCTTGCTTTTAAATTTAAGTGAAGCCAATGATTATTTTTCGCTTCAATTGTTAAGGATAAAGGATCAAACGGAAAATAAAGTTTTTATTTTATATGAAAGACCTAAATAACAGGAACATTTTGTCTAGTTTAGTTTAAACCTGATTTAGGATGAGAATATCAATTTGAAAGCAGCTAGAAAACCCAATATGACAGTAGAGAAAAAAACTAAAGGGAAAAAAACCCGGGAGAATATTCTATATGAGTCAAGAAAAATCCTGAATGAAACAGGGGTTTTTTTGACTCTTCGGGAACTATCAAAAATCATCGGAATCACAATAGGGGGAATTACCAACTACTTTCCCACCAAGGATCATTTGTTTATGGGCTTGGGTGAGATTTTGGAAAAGGATGTCGCCGAGGTTTCAATGGGCATTACCTTAGCCAAAGATCCATCCTTTTTTACTTTCGTGGACCTGTTGTCCAAAATTATGGATATTCAGTTTGAAAATAGATCCACCATCCGCTTTATCTCCCTGGCAAGTCAATCCCAAAAGACTCTGTTTGACCAAATAACCGAATCCTGGAACAGCCAAAAAGATACACCAGTGGCTATGGTTCAAGCCTTGGTGGACGAGCAGCTTCTTTCAGAGTCCATTTTGGAAGAGTTCCAAGTTCTGGTGTTCCGATTTCAATTCATCAATACCATGACCACTTGGATTTCGTCTTATTCCCTATATGACAATGATCAGTCATTCGATAAGGTCAAGCCTATCTATATTGCCGGGATATTGAATGTATTCGAACCCTACCTTACTCCCAAAGGGAAGGAGGAGTATCATTTGGTTTTCAAGCAACTTAAAACCAATTATGAGAATAAAACAAGCGCCGGTGATTGATCGGTTTTTAATAATTTCTAGGTAAGTGATTGATTTTTTTTGAAGATTTACTTTCCAACCAGTGAAAGAATAACCTATTGGCAGAACACAACCGGAGGCACAAGGGACTGTAATTTTTGGTCTTACCCTATTTTATGAGCCTGCTGAAGTACTGAATATTCGCCGAAAAGGAGAAAAAGCTCATGTCATAACTTCTTTAGAATTTCCACTGCCGATTCGATATGCTCGACTTGGAAAAAGCGCTCATGCTCTATCTCATGCTCCACCTGCTCATGGAGCCAAGTAATATGAAAGGGAATATGGATTCCATATCCTCCCAACTCCAGTACGGGGAGAATATCTGATTTTAGACTATTGCCTAGCATCAGAAACTCCGAAGGCTGGATATCCAGATGACGGATAAGTTTTTCGTAATCACTGACTCGCTTTTCGCTCATGATTTCAATGTGGTGAAAGTGCTTTTCCAACCCTGATTTCTTTAATTTTCGCTCCTGATCGACTAAATCACCTTTGGTTGCCATCACTATGCGATAGTCTCCATTCAAAGCTTTCAAAACCTTCTCGACTCCGGGAAGGAGGTCTACTGGTTTTTCTAACATATCCTGACCGATCCGGATGATTTTATCGATGAGCGTGATCGGCACTTTATGATCTGAAATCCTCAAAGCGGTCTCAATCATAGAAAGCATAAATCCTTTGATTCCATAGCCATACAATTTCAGATTTTCGATTTCTGTGCGATACAGCTCCTTCATGATTGCATGCTGAGGCATGAAGTCTTCCAATAGACTGGCGAATTTTTCTTCCGCTTCGCGAAAAAAGGGTTCATTGACCCAAAGGGTGTCATCGGCGTCGAAGGCGATTACTTGGATAGGCATTATTTGAGATATTTGGTGTGGTTTCAAAAAGAAAAGTAAGTGGTAATTAGTAAAAAGTGAGTGGTCTCACAGCAAAATACTACTAACTACTTACCATTTACAAATTTTACTTTACTGTCTCTCTCATCCAAGCGAGCAGCACCTCTCTCCATCCTTCCACAGCTCCTTTTCCCAAACCAAAAGCAAACCCATGTCCTCCGCTGGGATAAATGTGAAGGGAGGCTTTGACCCCATGTTGATGCAAAGCCTGATAATACAGCAGGGAATTCTCAATAGGTACGCCCTTGTCGTCCTGGGCATGGACCAAAAAGGTGGGGGGAGTATCAGCAGTCACATTCAATTCCCCGGAGAATCGATCCATCAATTCTTGGGAGGCATTTTCACCGATCAGGTTTTTTCTCGAACCTGAATGTACGGCAGCATCTCTAAAGGAAATCACCGGATAGACTAAAATGGAGAAATCCGGTCGGGCAGAAAGGGCATCAATGGAGTCTTTGGGACGGTTCACTTCATGGGCATATTCCGTACTCAGAGTGGAGGCCAAGTGTCCTCCGGCTGAGAAGCCCATGATCCCCACTTTGGAAGTGTTGATGTTCCAAGCCTCAGCATTAGCTCGGACCATTCGGATGGCCCGCTGTGCGTCGAGGAGAGGTACTTCTTTAGGATCGGTCAGGGATTTGGAGATGGGCAGTCGGTATTTGACCACTATGGCAGCTATTCCCTGAGCATTGAACCATTTGGCAAAGTCAGTTCCTTCCCAATCGTAAGCCAAAATAGCATAGCCACCTCCAGGAAAGATCACCACTGCCTCTCCTGTGGCAATTTGCTTGGTGGGCAAATACACATCGATGCTGGGAGTTTGCACATTGGCGATTCTGAGGATTCCCTGCTGAGTGGATTCTTCCTGCAAATCGGAAGGGTTCTGCAGGGGAGGGGTGCCTTCCCAGAGTGGAAGGGTGTGATTTTGCGCAAAAGTCAGCATACTCAGTAGGATCAAGGCTAGGGTTTGGAAGGATTTTTTCATAGCATAAGAAATGTTCAAGATTCTAAAATTTTATAGGTAAATCCCAAATCCGAAATCCGACATCTGAAATCCGGCATCCGACTTTATCCTTTAAACTCAAATATCGGCTCACAAAGCGCCCATCTCCAGTTGGCAGGTGTGCCGGGCAAGTTGGTCTGAAATTGGCCAAGAAAGGCCTCCCATTCCTGAACTTTGGGATTGGCATTGTCCAAAACAGCTTTCTTTTCGAAGCTGAAATCATCCTCAGTCTCCAGAATCATGCTTAGCCTGTTTCTCCAGCGATAAATACTCATGCCGCTTATTCCTGCCACGCGAATACTTTCGAGAATTTCCGGAGCAACGGCTTGGTGGCATTCGACATAAGCTTGAATAGCGCCCGGTTCGTCTTTTAGGTCGCAGATCAGAAGAAATCTTTGCATGGGCTTTGGATTTTCAATTCTCAAGAAACTGAAAAATTCTTCTTTTCCCATCCTGAATTCAAAAAACTCAATCAGGAAGGATCCACATCCACCACCCATCTTACCGAACGGAAATCCGGCACGGCCTGAAGCTCCTCGATGATTCGGGTCAGGTTCTCTTTGAAAACACTCTGAGTAGCTCCGGATTTTTCGAGCTTGATCAGGCTTTCCAGTTGGTATTGGTTTTTAATTCTCGCGATTACCCCCTTTTCAGGCCCGAGCACAATCTTTTTCACAGGGATCTTGGCCATTTGATGATGAAGGGCATGGGCAGCTTTTTCGGCAGTCTTGAAATCGGTATGGCGGGTGGTGATTTTGATCAGCTTGACATAAGGTGGGTAGTAGTATTTTTTCCGGTCCATCATTTCCTGACGGAAATACTCCTGATAATCTCCTCGGATGATATTTTCAAATACTTCATTTTCTGGTTTTCGGCTTTGGATGATGACCTGTCCCTTCACTTCCCTTCTTCCGGCACGTCCGGCGACTTGAGTGATCTGCTGAAAGGCCCTTTCTCCCGATCTGAAATCCGGGAAGTTCAAGATTCGGTCTCCATCCCAAATCCCCACGACACTTACGTTTCCGAAATCCAAGCCCTTGGTAATCATCTGTGTGCCCACCAAAATATCAATTTGTCCCGCAGCAAATTCATCCAAAATCCGCTGATAACCATGCTTGTTTCGTGTGGTGTCCAGATCCATTCTTCCCATTCTGGCTTCCGGGAAAAGCAAACTCAGGGATTCTTCGATACGCTCTGTCCCCATTCCTTCCAAAGAAAGCTGAGAACTTCCACAAGCAGGGCAGGTTTGGGGAATCTTTTCCTTATATCCACAATAGTGACAGCGTAGCTCCTCAGCAAACTGATGATAAGTCAGGCTGACGTCGCACTGCACACATTGTCCGGTCCATCCACAGTCCTCACATTGGATGTAGGGGGAATAGCCCCGACGATTTTGGAAGATGAGCACCTGCTGTTGCTGATCGAGGGCCTGCTGGACTTTCTCGCGGAGCAGACGGGTGGAGTCCAGTTTGAGCAGGTTTTTCTTTCGGTCTGCGGAAAGGTTGGCCAGGTGATATTCCGGGAGGGTAGCATCTCCGAATCGGTGATCTAAGGATATGTAACCGTACTTTCCCTGGCTGGCATTGGAGTAGCTTTCAAAGGAAGGAGTGGCGGAACCCAAAAGTGTTTTCGCCTGATGAAAGTAGGCCAACATGATGGCCGCATCCCGAGCGTGAAACCGAGGAGCTGGGTCAAACTGCTTGTAGCTAGGTTCGTGCTCCTCGTCAATGATGACAAGCCCCAGACTGTCAAATGGAAGAAAAATCGAAGATCGCACCCCAACTACAAATGGAAAGCGCCCACTAAGCACTCCATTCCATACTTCCACTCGTTCGTTGTCGGAATATTTGGAATGGTAAACGCCCATCCGGGAGCCGAAAACCTGCTTAAGTCTCCCCACAATTTGTGTGGTCAAGGCAATCTCAGGGAGGAGAAGCAATACCTGTGAACCGCTGTCGATGACCTCTTGGATCAGTTGAATGTAGATTTCGGTCTTGCCCGAACCAGTTACCCCATGCAATAGAACCGTCTGCTTGCTTTCAAAATGCTCCTTGATTTCATCAAAGGCAGCTTGCTGGGAAGAGGAAAGGGTATAGGCTTTCCGGCCTGCCTCCACTTCCTCGATTCGGTTGACTATCTGCTTGAAGGATTCGAAGACGCCGTTCTTGATGAGCGTTTTCAGGGAGCTTTCCGAATCTCCCTCTTCGAGAAGGGAAGCTTTATCCAGGCCCTTTTCATTGAGTTCGGGTCGCTGAAATACCGGAATGTCCCTGAGAAATTTGAGCAATATGGATTCCTGCTTGGGTTTGCCCTGGACAGCTTCAAATACCGCCTGAAGGGCATTTTTGTCCTTGGCGATTTCCGGAACCAATCGAATACGGGTCTCCACCTTTGGGCTGTATTTATCCTGCACCTTTTCAAAGATCAGGATGGCCTCTTTGGCTACCAAGCTTTTCAGAATGGGATGGATCGTCTTGATTCCGAGTATTTTTTCACAGTCCTCGTAGCTGAGTTCTGCCTGATTTTCCAAGGCCTCGAGAATTTTCTCTTCTCTGATATCCAAAGGATATTTGCTGGTTTCTGGGTCAAAGTTGGGGTTAACCTGGATCTTGCTTTCTGAAGAAAGCCTGAGACCGGAAGGCAAGGCAGCAAACATCACCTCTCCGATATGGCAGAAGTAATAGTCTGCCATCCAAACCCAAAACCGGATTTGCAGGGGATTCACACTCGGCTCGCTGTCGAGAATATCCAAGATCGGCTTGGCATCGTAGGCTTGGGGAGGCTTATTGTGAACCTTGCCAATGATGCCGGTGAGGACTTTTTTCTTCCCAAACTGAACAATTACCCGAAGCCCAATCTGAATCGCTGACTTGAGTGCCGATGGAATCCGATAAGTGAACATCCTCGGAATCGGCACGGGCAGGATGATATCGGCGAAGTTGTTTCCGCTGTTTTTATCCAAAAAATCATGATCTCCAAAAAGACTTTCCACCAAACTAGGCTAAATAAGGTAATTGGGATAGGGCTTCTGTAACCGTGTTTACCGGTCTCCGACAGGCTCGGTCAAAACATACATAAATTAAGGCATTTCCCTCCGAATCGGCTGTCTTTCCGGATAAAATCGGGGCAGTTTCTGTCGGAACTTCCGACCATGCAAGGACTGAGTTGGAAAAAAGGGTGTTTCTGAGCTCTAGGGAAAGCTTCTGTGCTCCTTTTCCCACAATGGCGATTTCTGCAGTCGGAACGAGCATTTCCAGGTACAAATTGGCCCAATTGCAGAGAAATCCGGGTTCTTTGGTGATCAAATCCTTCATTCCTCCCAGCATTTTGCGGGCGATTTCTCCGTATTTTTCCTCATAGGTGAGTAGGCTAAGCCGGTGAAGGTTTCGGGCCATGACCGAATTGGAGGCTGGAATTACATTGTCGAATAGTTCTTTTTTATTGGCAATTAGCTTTTCGGAATTAGGGTTGTTGAAGTAGAAAAAGCCATCACTTTCGTCAAAAAACTCGCTTAGGCAAGTTTCGGTAAGATCACTTGCCCAATCCAAATAAATTGCTTTTCCACTGGCTTCAAAAGCGAAAAGCAAAGCACGGATAAGCGCAGCATAATCTTCCAAAAAGGCTGGGGTGTAGGCCTCTCCATTTTTGTAGGATCGTTTCAAAACTCCATCTGTAATCAGCTTTTTCCGGATAAACTCCAGGTTATCCAAAGCCAGGTCTAGCATTTCGGGATCTCCGGTAGCAAAATAGGCCTGAATCAGTCCTGCATCCAGCATGGCATTCCAACCCACCAGCACTTTGTCGTCTTTACCAGGGAAAATCCTTTGGTTTCTGACCTCCAAGATTCGGTGTTTAAGTACATTCAATTTTGAAATCAGCTCTTGTTCATTTATCCCGAATTCAGCGGCAAGCTGGGCATATTCCTTGGTTTGAAAGAGAATATTCACCCCATCCTCCCAGTTTCCCTGAGGCTTCAGATTGTATAGCTTGGCAAACCAAGGCATCTCGTCGCCGACGAGGCTTTGGAGTTCGACATAGGTCCAGGTGTAGAATTTTCCTTCCACTCCCTCGCTGTCTGCATCCTGGGCAGCGTAGAATCCACCCTCTTCCTGGAGCATCTCTGCCTTTATCCAGTTGACGGTTTCTTTCACTTTCTCCAGAAAAAGAGGATCTAGGCTGGCTTGATAGGCCTTGGCATAAAGCTCCAAGAGCTGCCCATTGTCATAGCCCATTTTTTCGAAGTGGGGGGCAAACCATTCTCCGTCTACAGAATACCGGGCAAATCCGCCCCGAAGGTGATCATAGATTCCTCCCATTCCGATCTTTTTCAAGGTAAAGAAGACCTTTTCCTTCCAAGATTCATTTTTTGAAAGGACTGCGAAGTCCAAGGCAAAATTCCAGATGGCAGGCATGGGGAATTTGGGAATTCGGTTCATGCCTCCCCATTCGCTATCAAACTGTGCCGAAAGCTTAGTGGCAATTTCTATCAGTTCATCGGGCTCAAGGAGGTTTTCTCCGGCTTCAATGCCATATTTTTCCGTCTCTTTCCTGCTCAGGCTACGTCCAAATCCCTCTGCGCTTTCGGCCAACTGATCTTCATGCTTCGCAAAGGCATCTGCAATATTGGCCAGCAATTGCTTCCATTTCAGGTTGGGAAAATAGGTGCCTCCGTAGAATGGTTTCTGATTGGGCATGAGGAACACATTCAGTGGCCAACCGCCCTGCAGTCCCATCGCCTGCACTGCGTCCATGTAAATGTTGTCAATATCGGGGCGCTCCTCCCGGTCGATTTTGATGCAGACAAAGTGTTCGTTCATCAAATCCGCCGTGATCTGATCTTCAAAACTCTCCCGCTCCATCACATGGCACCAATGGCAGGCCGAGTAGCCGATGGAAACCAATATCGGTTTGTTTTCTACTTCTGCTTTTCTGAGCGCTTCCGGGCCCCAAGGGTACCAATCTACCGGATTGTGGGCGTGTTGAAGGAGATAAGGGGACTGGGAATGGATGAGACGGTTGGTGGACATTGGAAAATTGGAAGATTGCAAAATTGAAAGATTGGAAACCATCCCCAAATTTGTAATTGAATCTACAATAGGAATAGGATCAAATTCCCCCTTTTCAAAGGGGGCTAGGGGGATTTAGTTTTTCAGTAATTGATTTCAGTTCTTTTGAAAAATCAAATTCTCCATTCAATCGTTCCAGCTTGGCCAAGAGAATTCTCAGGAAGTTTTGATGGGAAATACTGTCTGGATTCAGGGGGCGATGCGCAAGTTCTTGTCTGATCTTTTGGATTTCAATATTTTTTTGGCGGGTTTCTGAATCGAAAAAGCTGTCAGAGAATTTCTCCCAAATGTAGTTTTCCGCTTCTTCGCTGGGATGAATAAGATCGGATTTATAGAATCTGTAATCCCGTAATTCATCGATCATGATCTCATAAGCAGGAAAATAGTGGACACTGGGAAATCTCTTTTCCAATTCGTGGCAGAGGACTCGGAGCAAACTCTTGCTGAGCTGATTTTCAGCAATCCCGTCTTTGATATGGCGTACTGGACTGACGGTCAGAATAATCTTCAGATTCGGGAAAACCCGGGAAAAATTGCCCAAGGTTGTATCCAAGTCGAATAGCATGGACTCTAGCTTGGAGAGTCTTTTCTCGAACAACTTTTGAGGCTGTTTGTGGCAATTAGCTACCGCACCGAATTCATGGTGCTCATAAATCCAAGCCGTACCAAAAGTCAAAATCAAGTGGGTTCCTGAGGAAAGGTAGTAGTGGGTTTGCTCTATTTTTTCCTTCCAAAGCTGGGAAAGCTCTTCTTTGCTTTTCCCTACCAAATCCGAATGGGCTGAATAATGGAAAAACAGACCTTCCCGCTCCAAAATGCCAGATTCGGCGATCGGGTCCTGAAACAAGGCATAGTCCAGCAGTTGGGAAAGGATTTTGGGATGGAAAATGGTCCCAAAGGGATTGACCAGTACATTCATTTTGCTTTCCTGCATTTTTGTGCCGATTACCTGGGCAAAGCAGGAACCCAAACTGAGGATTTTGCTCTGATGGGTGATGGGAAAAGGAGAATCAGGGATGGGAAAATCAAGTGACCAACGCATGCCTTGAAGTTACGACAAAAAACAAAAGGCATCACATGGGATGCCTTGGAGCGGGTAATGAGTCTCGAACTCACGACCTTCAGCTTGGGAAGCTGACGCTCTACCAACTGAGCTACACCCGCTTTTTTTCAAATTTATGATGAATGAAAGTTGATTTGCAAGTGAAGCAGAATTAAAAAATCCCAAGTTCTTTCCCCATCCTTTTCAACTGCAAATCTCCAAATCCATAGATGGGTAGCCTCCTTTGAAATTCACTGAAAATCTCAGGAAAACTGCTGGTTCCCAACTCCTTTTGAATATCAAGGAGGGTGGCTTTTGGCTTGCCTGGGTAATCCCCAATTGGCATCATATCTCTCCATGCCTCGACAGCTTCTTTGAGAAAAGGGAATCTTTCCGAAAAAAGATCTGCGATTTTTAGGGCCTCAAATACGTCTTCATTCTGAAAATGAATCCAAAGGTCTCCTAATACCTCCCGCTCTTTGGCACTAATGGTATGTGCTTTTTTCTTAAAGCTCTCGATCAGTTCTTTTTTGCCCAAAGTGGAAAAATGATAAGGGGAATCCGGATAGGGCAAGACCAAAAAGACTTCTGCCGGATGGTTTTTCAGGTAGTTGAATACAAACCACAGATTAACCTGGCAGAAGAGGTCTTCCTCAAACCAACAGTAAATCTTGCTGTCAGGAGGGATACTTTTGATTTTTAGGATTTCTTGGTAGGAGTGTTTTTCGTAATCGGGATGAGAAAATTCTGGATACGTTAGGTGAATGAATTCCGCCCGAACTTCCCAAAGCTCTTTGCCAGATTCAGCCCTAACGGGTCCGTCAATCAGGCATTCTCTGAAAACGATCCGCTCTCCGGAAATTTCATCCGGGAATTGCGCTAACAATGCATCTCCATTGAGGATGTGAAAAATCATCGGGTAGGGTATTTGGATTTCATGTAGTGGTATCCTTTCGCGATCAATTCTCTCAAAGCATCCTCCTTGATGTCCTCCAGCTTATTGATGTAAATACAGGAAGCGCCTGTTTTGACTTTTCCCAAGCTATCCAGAGAAAAATCAAAATCCTCGTGCATGCATCCCATCACGTACAAGGAAATAGATGCTTTTCTGGGCGAAAAACCCACTATCAAAAAATCTCCTTCCCGTCCACTTTCATACTTGTAGTGATAGCTTCCAAAACCGATGATGGAGGGCCCCCACATCACGGCCTTTTCTCCGGTGACTTCTTCCATGATTTTTTTGATCCGGAAGGCATCCTGTCTTTTTTTGGGAGATTCTACCTGATTGATAAAATCATCCACAGAAGCATCGGTCGGCTGGGTTTTGTTTTCTGCCATGGTTAGTTCATTAAGTGCTTTTGAAGGAAGGTAGCCGTTTCTTTCGAGACTCGGATCATATTTTCCCACTTCATCCAATGGTGCGTATCCCCGGGAATAAGGATCGATTCATACGGTTTTTTCAACTCCTCAAATCGACGGATCAGATCGGTGGTTTGGCTGATATTGACATTCCGGTCATCGTCCGAGTGGATGAAGAGAACTGGACTTTTCCAAGTATCCAAATCCGCAATCGGGGAGGAGGTCCAGGCTGTTTCCAAAGCTTTTTCATAATCAGGCGCAACTTCGTATCCTTCCGGCAAATCGTATCGCCCATCCAAATCGTGTACGCCGTGGATATCCACTCCGACTTTAAACAAATCCGAGTCTCTAGCCAAAGCCAAAGCAGTCAAATAACCTCCATAGCTCCCTCCATAAATTCCGATTTTTTCCCCATTCACTTGGGGTAAATCGGCCAAAAACTCTCCTCCGGCTTTGATGTCTTGATATTCTACGGCTCCTTGATAGTACCCAAAAGCCGGTCGATGAAATTCATAACCATAGCCGATCCCAAGCCTAAAATTCACTGACAATACCACAAATCCCATTTCGGCCAAATACTGATTCAATGCATAGGTATTGCTGTAATAATCCATGTAGCTCCAGCCTAAAAGCATCTGACGCTGAGGTCCTCCGTGGACAAAGACAACTCCGGGTTTTTGGCTGGGGCCGCCTTCTTTTTCGAAAAGTTGTCCATAAACAGTTGTACCATCAGGTGCAGTGAATTTGACTTGTTTGGGAGTGACGAGTTTTGCTAAGGGAAAGTCAGAAGGAATTAAATTCTCCTGAAGCAATTGGGTTTGTCCTGCTTTTTTTACTGTCACCAAATGAGGCCGCTGAGTAGTTGCGGAGAAATAGGCAAGATTTCCATCTGCTAAAGCCACTGGATAGGCTTCGATTCCTTCTCCTTGGGTTTCCCAAGTCAGTTTTTTACTGGCTAAGTCCACTGATCCGATATGCCTGCGGTCTTTGTCTGCTTCATTTGGGCCATGATTGGCTGAAAAAAGAACCCGTTGTCCATTGGGACTGAGTTTGATCTGCTCCACCATGTAGTCGCCGGGGGTCAGGAGCGTCTCTTTTTTGCTTTGCAAATCCAAGGAATACAAATGCTGCCAACCGTCATGGTAAGATTCAAAAACCAGCTCTTTTTCATTGGGATAAGAAAAAAAGAAGTAGCGGTAAGAGCCTCTGAGTGTCTCGGGAGCTTTCCAAAGCATTTCAGCTTCTCCAGTAGCTACATCCGCATGCAAGATTTCCCATGGGCTATGTCTGGGCTCCAAAAGGGGAAAGGCCGCTCCCTCACCTCCGAGTGTTTTGATAAATGCAATTTTGCTTCCATCCGGAGACCATTTGGGTTGGGAATAGCGGTGGAAGGAGGGAGCAATGAACTGAATCGGAGTAGCAGCATCCCGATAGATTCCCAGTAATTGATGACCGCCTCGACTGACAGTGAAGGCTAGATTTTTTCCATCCGGTGAAAACTCCATCGAGTTTACATTCCCTTTGATTTGGAAAACCTGCTTAGCTTTTGCTCCATGAGTGAGACTGATTTTCCAGGCTTGGCCACCTTTGAGGTAGTGGATTTCTCCTGTCGGGCTTAGCTTGAAGTCATCTCCCTCAACGATCGGATTCGCCTTTTGGCTTTGGATATCGATTTTCCAGATTTCCACTTTCGGTAATTGAGGGAGATTTTCTGCATTGACGGTGGAGGAAGCGTTTCCGCCCCCATGATCGCCTCCTCGGACAAAAACGAGGTGTTTTCCGTCTTGGGTGAAAGTCAGGCTGCTGATTTCCTGTCCATCATCTTTGTCAAAGGCGGTTAGTCTGACAGGGGTGAAGTCCGGAGCTTTGGCATAGTATACATTGCGTTTCCCTTGCTCATACATGGCCCAGGCGAGTTGGGTTCCGGATTGGTCAGCGGTGAGTTCGGATGGAAAGGTGAATTTGCCCATCTGCTCCATGGTGAAGGATTGGGATAGGGCTAAAGTGTAAGAAGAAAGGAAAAGAAGGCATAAGAGGCGGATTTTCATGATTTAGTCTTTGGTGAGGAGTCTTTCGAGTTCATGGGCGAGTTCTTCTTTTTCAGGAAGATAGAGTTGGTATTTGCTTACAAAGAGTTGGTTGCTGATATTTTCGGTGGCATATTCTACTAGAATATGGTCTTTAAAAGCGCCTAAGACAATCCCAATTGGAGGATTATCACCTTCCACATTTTCTTCTTTTCTGAAGTAATTCAGGTAAAGGTTCATTTGACCAATATCCTGATGGTCAATTTCCCCTCTTTTTAAATCAATGAGAACGAAGCACTTTAAGATTCGGTGGTAGAAAACAAGATCCACATAGAAATGGCGATTGGCCAAGCTGATCCGGTACTGTTTACCAATAAAGGCAAAACCTTTTCCCAATTCAAGTAGAAAGCTTTGAAGATTCTTAATCAATTCGGTTTCGAGCTCGCCTTCTGTGTAGTTGGTTTGGCTTTTTAAACCTAAAAATTCAAATACGTAAGGATCTTTGATCAGGTCCTTTGCCTGCTGTAGTTCCGCTCCCTTTTGGGATAAATGAAGAATATCTTCCTTGGCCTTACTTAATGCGAGTCTATGAAAAAGCATACTCTTCATCTGACGCTTGAGTTCCCGTACAGACCAGTTTTCTTTTTCGCATTGTTTAGAGTAAAAGCTGATTTCAAGCGCTTCGTCGGATTTAAGAATTTCAAAATAGTGACTCCAGCTCAATTTGTGAGACAGTGTCTCACTAATTGGAAAGCTTAAAAAAAATTTCCTCATATATACTAAGTTTGATCTGCTAAAACCCTTCCCAAATTCCAATGTCAAGTCCCGGGAAAGTCGATCCAGAAGATTGGATCCATACTCCGATTTTGCTTCTCCACCCTGTTCAAATTCCACGATGTGCCTTCCGATATGCCAGTAGGTTTGTACCAAAATGCTATTGACTGCCCGGCCGGCCTGTTCCCTCCCAGCTTTTAAAAGCTGGCTGATTTCACTTTTCAGATGTGAATATTTGGAATGGTTGTCAGGATATTCCATATCAATATCGATCGTGGATAAAATACAGCACCTTTTGCAATTCGGTTTTCAGGTCATTTGCTGAGATCTGATAATTATTCATCAGGCAGGAAAAATGAAGAATTTTCCCGCTTTTGGTGATCAGATAGCCGCTCAGGGCATTGGACATACTTAAGGTGCCCGTTTTGGCATAGATGTAAGGAGGCTGTCCCTCATCTGCCGGGTACCAACTGCGGATGGTTCCGGATTCCCCACCCGCCGGGAAGTAAGCTTTGATTTTTTCCAGTGGGACTTCCGCTCTGATTTTGCTCAGAAGGGCGATAATTGACCTTGGAGTGAACATATTCCGGGAGGAAAGACCAGAGCCATCGTACCACATGGGCTCATCAAGAAGGTCACTGAGCAGGTTTTCTTTCGCATAATCGATGGCTTCCCGCGTACTCAGGCGATTATTGAGCTGATCGGAAACCAAAAGCATCAGCTGCTCTGCGAGGAAGTTGTCGCTGATTTTCATCATCTGGGCATAGATGCTGTCAGCAGGTGCGGTTTGGAGCTTTTTGGGATCTTGGGAAAGGTATTTTTCCCCGAATATCAGATTGACTTTTTTGCCTGTTTTTTCTGTCAATAGCTCTGCGGCAAATTCTGCTGAAGTAATGAATGGGATGTCCCGCTCGAAGTTTTTGCTGGATGCTGGAGTGAAATAGCTGTAGTCGTTTTTGAACCGATCTCTTTGAAAAGTAAGGGAGGAGGGTGGCCCAGGTTTAGGACTTAGTTTTTGCTCAAAGTAGACTGGATAAGTATCGAAACCCGACTGAGTTGAATCCTTTGAAAAGCGCACCACATTGCCGTAAATCGGAAAAGCGGATCGCTCGGTGGCATAGTAGGCATTGTACCAATCCCAGGACCAACCCGGTCCAAAGGCATCCACCTCGTCGAAATTGTCCACCAAAAAGAGCTGCTTGTCTGATTTCCTCAAAAAATCAATGACTGTGCTGTCCCTGAAATCCGGATGGAGTAGGCTAGGGTCACCTGTACCCCAAAAGATGAGCGAATCCCCTTTTTCCAAATAGTTCAATCCATTGATCCTGCCATCCCCTAAAACGGAATAGGAAGCATAAAAGGTGAACAGCTTGGTATTGGAAGCAGGGATGAAATACTTATCCTCATTGATGGCGACTAAAGGCTTGTCTTTTGCCGGATCCACCAGCATAAAGCCCAAATGGCCTTTCTGGAAAACAGGCGATTTAGTGAGTGACTTGTTGATTTTTTGTACCGTACAGGAGCTCGCAAGGACAAGTAGTGCTAGTAGAATTCTTTTCATAGGTTTAAAATAAAAAAAGTCTCCTGCTTTTAGACAGGAGACTTCATGAATGGTAAGATTACTTATTGATTCCACCAAATTCGGTCAAGTAAAGTCACCGAAGGCACATTGTTGCCATTTCTACTGACTTCACTGTCCGGATAGGCGAGTCTACGGATGTAGTTTCCATTGAGATTCGGATTTAGGTTTTCAGGCAAAGTCATGTCCTTGTATCCATAGTCAAATCTTCGGGCATCATTCCAAGTCTCCGGATGTAGGAACATAGCCACCCATTTTTCCTTCATGATTATATCCAGGGTCATGGCTCCCGCACCAACACTTACACTTTCGTCAGCTAAGTAGGCAGTTTTGGCCTCATCCGATACGCCGAGCATATCCATGTGTGCTTCGATTCCGGCGAGATAGGCTGCATAGGCTCTTGCTGGATCGGTAGGTAATGCAGCTTCCGCCTCGATAAACTTCAACTCGGCATAGGTTGCAATCAAAAGCGGGGAGGTGGTAGAGGTATAAAACTGTCCAGGAATTAAGGTAGATCTGGCACCTTGCTCAGGGGCATCTCCTCGTCCTTCTCCATTCACTGTTCCTACAAACTCCCCATCATCGGTGGTACCAATCATCAAAGGAAGCCTGGGGTCCACAGTAGGATAGCTCGTTCCATCCAATGCCTGTACAAACTGCTCCGAAATCCAACCGCCCAAAAGCAGGTTTTCATTATTGATAGCCACTTGGGCCCAAGGGTTGAAGCGCTGCTCGAAGAAAACCACTGCGGCATCGTCTTCATTGGACTGAAAGCCATTAGCTACCGCGGTCAATACTTCATTTGCGTTGTAGGTAGGCGTTCCTTTGGTATGCATTAGGAAGCGCGCTTTGAGCGTGTGACCAAATTTGATCCAATTGGCCACATTTCCTCCATAGATGAAGTCATCTCCACCCATGGAGATGGAAGTTTCCCCCTGAAGATTGGCAATTCCCTCATCCAAAAGCTGAAGAATCCGCTGATAGAGTTCTTGATCGTCATCGTAGGCAGGAGTGACTGTCTCGAAGTTGAAGCTTTGGGAGAAAGGTACATCCCCAAAGATGTCCACTGTCATGCCCAGATTGAGTGCCATCAGAATCTGTCCGGCACCCAGGTAATGATTTGCGCCTGACTCCTCAGCTTTGCGGATAATTTCATTGATATCCGTCATGACATTATACAAGCTAAACCAAGTGCCGCTGAAATCCAATGGGTCCATCACGTCCGCTCCGCTAGCCGGGTTGGGCGAAGCAAGGTACTGCACATAGAAACTGCTCGTGCTCGCGATCCGCTGTACATTGAGCGAGGTTTCATAAGTACTGTTAGTCAAAAGACCTGAAATCGGTGCGTCCTCAGGGTTATTTGGATTTTCATTGACATCCAAAAAGGACTCACAGGCTGAGGAGGAAAGTAGAACTACTGCCCCCAAAACGATATATAATTTGTTTTTTAAGTTCATCTGTCTTGAAGTTTAAAAGTTTACAATCCCAAATTCAACGTCACGAAGTAACTCTGTACTCCAGGGAAGCCTAGGCCAGTAAAGCCCACGGCATTTCCTCCGGCTCCTGCAGAGAAGGATTCCGGATCAAATCCATCCCATGGCGTAGATAGGATGATATTGTTTGCTGCAAGGGAAATTCTTGCCGTACGGAAAGGGGTCCTTTCCAACACATTGGGCTGAAGATTGTAAGCCAAGGTGATATTCCGAAGCTTGATAAAGCTGGCGTCGCCTACAAAGTTTTCAGATACACCTCGATAGTGATTTCTCCAATAACCTGCGCCGTAGTTTACTCCATCAGGGCCTATTCCTTGGCCCAGCCATACTTCTTTTGCATTTTGGGACCCATCAGCCAAAACACCGGGGAATACGACGATGTCGTTTCTGCGTTCAGAATCCTCCTGCTTTCCGAAGGCGGAAAGGAAATTGGAAAACTGGTTGTACTGCTCCAGACCGGATCGGAAATCAATCAGGAAGGAGAGCTCCAGTCCCTTGTAGCTGAAGTCATTTCTAAGTCCCCCAAAGAATTTTGGAACTGCATTACCCAGAATCAATTGGGATCCATTTCTTACCGGGAATCCGTTGGCCCCAATCAGCTGGGGAAGATTTCTGTCCAAGGTTTCGGTCCCCTCGGGAGCACCGGGACGGACATAGCTACTTCCGTAGATATTGCCATAGGCCTGACCTTCTTTCAGGATCATGGTCACTGTACTTCCCACATAGCCAAACTGAGAACCCACCACAATCTGGTCGATCCCTTCACGGATTGAGACAATTTCGTTGGTGTTGGTGGTCAAATTAGCAGAAACATTCCATCGGAAATCTCCTCGCTCGATAGGAGTGGCTCCAATTACAAACTCCCAGCCTCGGTTTTCTATCTCTCCGGCATTGGTGATGTAAGATGAAAATCCTGTGGCGTCTGAAATAGGTACAGGAATGATCTGGTCCTCGGAGTTGGTCTTGTAGTAGGTTACATCCAAGTTTGCCCGATTGTTAAAAAAGGCCAACTGGGCTCCAAATTCAATGGAGGTAGTCAACTCAGGGCGAAGATTGGGATCTCCGAAAACGGAGTTTCTTGAAAATCCAACTTGACCATTCAGTGGGAAGACTGCCGGAGAAACAAACGTTGCCCCGAGGATATGCGGATTGGTATCCTTACCTACCTGTGCCCAAGAAGCTCTCAGCTTTCCAAAAGTCACCCAGGATGGAAGATCAAAGTTTTCGCTGAACACATAGCCCAGATTGACAGATGGATAGAAGAAGGAGTTGTTATTGACCGGCAGGGTGGAGGAGATGTCATTTCTTCCGGTGATGTTCAGGAAGAGAAAGTTTTTGTAATCGACCATCAAGTCTCCATAGAAGCCAACCAATCGACGGATGCTTTGACCCTGAGAGGCGAAAATCTGTGTGGTATTGTTTAGGTTGTAAAATTCAGGAATCACAAAGTTTTCCCCTCTTGCAGTCACCCGGTCAAATTTTCTTTCGAAAACATCATTTCCCAATCTCAGCGTGGTATTCCAGTCGCTGTTCCATTGCTTTTTGAGCGTGATGTAGAAGTTGGAGGTGAGGTCTCGGCTGTTGATTCTGTTTTCTTCAATGAACCCTGTCGAGCTCAAGGCCACTTCCCCGTCGATGCCTTTTGGACCTGGGGTGATTTCTGTCCGGGAATCGGAATAGCTATCCATTCCCAAACGATAGGAGAAGGTAAGCCAGTCGGTAGGACTGTAGTTTAGATTGATATTGCCGATGATTCGGTTGACATTATCTTCGAAGGTGGCAAACCGGGCGTCGTAGATCGGATTGGTATTGCCATAGGTCTTCATGGTTCCGTCTTCGTTGATGTAGTCTCTTACATCGGTGGTCTCTGACCAGTACATCATCCGCTCCAGGAATCGGTCATGAGGCACACGATTTCCTCCGGAGTTGATGTAATTCATCGAGCCGGAAAAGTTGAATTTCTCGCTCACCTTGATGTTTCCTGAAAGCTTGGCACTCGTTCTGTCCCAAGTAGAGAAAGGAATAATTCCATTTTGGTCTAGGCGACCCAATGAGCCGTAAAAAGTGGCCTTTTCATTTCCTCCAGACACACTGATTGAGTTGTCAAATTGGATACCTGTATCAAAAGCCCGGTCCCAGTTGTTTTGATAGACATAGGTAGGATCATTTTCCTCAGCAATATTAGCGCCCCAAGAAGGCCAAAAACTACTATCGTCCCTTACTCCACTGAAGCCTTGCCCATATTCATCCTGTAGCCTTGGTTTTTTCACCAATTGATCAAAGCCCAAGGACGAACTAAAGTCTACCCGGACTTGACCCTCTTTTCCTTTTTTGGTAGTGATAATGACTGCGCCGTTTGCTGCACGCACTCCGTAAAGAGCCGTAGCTGCAGCACCTTTCAGTACAGACATGGACTCAATGTCATTTGGATTGATATCAGCGATCCGGTTGGACATACCTCGGGGAGTACCTCCCGATTCGATGGTAGAGTTATCTACGGGTACCCCATCCACTACGAAAAGAGGTTGGTTGTCTGCAGAAGGGTCCAATGAGTTGATACCTCGGATGATGATTCGAGCAGATTGGCCTGGAGCACCACCGGAATTGGTTACTTGCACACCGGCTACTTGGCCTTGCAATGCGTTGACGACGTTGGGTTGCCGGGTTTTGGTGATTTGATCTGCATCAATGCTTTGAGCTGCATACCCCAGAGATTTTTTCTCTTGGGAAATACCAAAGGCTGTCACAATTACTTCATCCAGCTGGGAAGCTTCCACACGCATACCAACATTGAGGGTTGAAGAATTGCCCGCTGGAATCCGCTGGGTTTGAAATCCTATAAAGGAAAAAACCAATACCGCTTGAGCATTGGGTACGGAAATCGTGTAGTTTCCGTCAATGTCGGTGACAGTTCCGTTCGTGGTTCCGTCTACTACGATGCTTACTCCAGGCAGGGGTAGGCCGTCTTCCTGGGTAGTAACTTTTCCCGAAATGCTTTGTTGGGCCTGGGCGAAACTCCAAGCCGATAAGCTGAACAGGAAAAGCAGCATGAACTGGTAAATTTTTTTCATGTGCATAGATTTTGGGGATTGAATTAAACTAAATTTTAATAGTTGTGCTTAGCTAGTTTAAGTTATTTTTTGAATTTATATTTTGAATAATACTGTTTTAATTAAATAAAATTTAAAAATCTCACGAAGACTGGAGATTAATTTTGGTTTTGGTCCTAATCCTTTTTGGCTGGACTTAGGAAAATTGGATTGTTGTTTGGTGAAAATTCAGGCTAAAGACAAGTCTGTGCGAGATTGCAGGCCTATACAAAGGGAGTTGCTTTTTGAAGGATTCTATTTCCTTTTCCCTTTGAAGACCTTGGGTTGGTTGATGACAAAAAAGAAACAAAAGAACGTGATAGTGAGCTTTTTACTGCTGATTTCAGCTTTGGTTTCTGATGAAAAGTGCACTATCTACACTAGATAAAGGAAATAAACTTGTATTTCCCAATCCTGAATTTATGAAAGTCAGCAGCTATTTGGTTCAAAAAATCAATAAAATTTCACAAAAAAATGATATTCGGTTGAAAATCAATTGCTTTTTGAAGCAATTACCGATTTTCCTTTTTTAAATTTAAAAGGATCTGTGTTAGGGAGAAGCCCTTTTTCTCCGGGAACTTCCCTGATTCTTCCAGTTTTTAAATGGATTGGTCTTCTGCCTCATTTACCTTCGGAGGGTCAAAAAAAAACTGTCAGGAGAAAACTACCTGACAGCTTTTTTTCTAAAGAATCCTGAGTCCTTATTTGAGGATGGTTTCAGTTAGGGTTTCAGTCTTCTTTCCATCGACTATCACGACTTCTTTTTTCACTTCTTTTTTGAAGATTTCCGCATCAACCACAGCAGTGTGTGCTTTTTCGGATATATGAGGAGCGATGACCAAGGCTACGATCGACATCAGTTTGATTAGAATATTCATGGAAGGACCGGAAGTATCTTTGAATGGGTCTCCCACTGTGTCACCTGTAACAGAAGCTTTGTGAGGTTCGGATTTTTTGTAGTACATCTCTCCGTTGATTTCTACTCCTTTTTCGAAGGACTTCTTGGCATTATCCCAAGCACCTCCAGCGTTGGACTGGAACATGCCCATCAATACACCGGATACAGTCACACCGGCAAGCATACCGCCAAGTACTTCAGGTCCAAAGGCAAAACCCACGATCAAAGGAGAAATCAATGCGATAGCCCCTGGTAGGATCATTTCACGGATTGAGGCTTTGGTGGAGATTTCCACGCACTTCTCATACTCGGGTTTAGCCTTGTACTCCATGATGCCTGGGATCTCTCTGAATTGTCTTCTTACTTCATTCACCATATCCATGGCAGCACGTCCAACGGCAGCTATAGCCAAGGAAGAGAAGATGAAAGGAATCATCCCTCCGACAAAAAGACCCGCTAATACGTCTGCTTTGTAGATATCGATCGCATCGATGCCGGCGATACCTACGAAGGCTGCAAACAAGGCCAAGGAGGTCAAAGCCGCCGAAGCAATCGCAAATCCTTTGCCTGTAGCTGCTGTAGTATTACCCACCGCATCGAGAATGTCTGTTCTGCCACGAACTTCCTCTGGAAGCTGGCTCATTTCTGCAATACCTCCAGCATTATCGGCAATAGGTCCAAAGGCATCGATGGCCAATTGCATCGCAGTGGTTGCCATCATGCCTGCCGCTGCTATAGCTACACCATAAAGTCCTGCAAATTCATAAGCTCCATAAATTCCCCCTGCCAAAACCAAAATAGGAAGGACAGTAGATTCCATACCTACAGAAAGACCACCGATGATATTTGTTGCATGTCCGGTAGCTGATTGCTTAATGATTGACAGCACTGGGCGTTTTCCCATCGCAGTATAGTATTCGGTGATGATAGACATCAAGGTACCTACCACCAAACCCAGGATGATTGCATAAAAAACATCCATATTGGTAAACTCATATCCTCTGATAGATAAGGTCTCAGGAAGCATATGCTTTACTATAAAAAATGAGGCAATTCCGGTGAATACGATAGAGGACCAGTTGCCCATATTCAAAGCTTTCTGTACATCGCCCTGATCGTCTTTGATTGTCACGAAGGCCATACCCATGATCGAGAAAATTATCCCTAGGCCTGCCAAAACCATTGGCAGAAGGATAGGAGCTATACCTCCAAAATTATCCAGAGAGACAATTTCGCGGCCTAGCACCATGGTAGCCAAAATGGTGGCTACGTACGAACCAAAAAGATCAGCGCCCATACCGGCTACGTCCCCTACGTTGTCCCCCACATTGTCCGCGATGGTGGCTGGATTCCTTACATCATCTTCGGGGATCCCGGCCTCAACCTTACCCACCAAGTCTGCCCCTACGTCAGCTGCTTTGGTATAAATACCTCCGCCCACACGGGCGAAAAGGGCGATAGACTCAGCTCCCAGTGAAAAGCCCGCTAGGACTTCCAGCGCTTTTTCCATTTCTAGGCCGTTCACATCGGCACCGCTGGAAAGGACATAGACTTGATAAAACACAATAAATAAGGCGCCCAAACCAAGAACTGCCAATCCTGCTACTCCCAATCCCATTACAGAACCACCCGTGAAGGAAACCTTCAGTGCCTGCTTTAGGCTGGTTCGGGCGGCCTGTGTAGTCCTTACGTTGGCTTTGGTTGCGATATTCATGCCGATATATCCTGCGAAAGCGGAAAAAACGGCACCTATTACAAAAGAGAGCGCAATCACCGGACTTGATGTCTCCACGAGAGTTCCTGACCAAGCCAACAAAATCCCGGCAATCACTACGAAGTAGAAGAGGATTTTCCATTCGGCTTTCAAAAAGGCCATGGCCCCTTTGGCAATGTGACCGGACAGTTCTACCATGTTGGCGTCTCCGGTTGCCTGCTTGCTCACCCAAGCGGACTTGACCGCCATGACCAGCAAACCAACCAGTCCCAGCGCAGGGACTACATAAATCAGCGCTTGTTCCATATATGTTATTTTGATTTGGGTTTTTGTAAATAATTGGGCAAAGATAGAATTTATCCCATACCCGCCAAGACCGATTTAAAAAGGTTGGAAATCAGCCTGTAAATTGAAAATGGAGCTCGGGGAGGCTATCCATTTTACTAATTAATCAGGGCTGGTATGGGAAAAAGAGCAAATTGGCTTTTTCCTTGAACCCCTCATTGCTGACATAAAGATTGCCCTCAGGATCAAAAGTGAGTCCTTCCGGTTGTTTGAAAAGTAATGAATTCAGCTTAAAAACCTGCTTGGGATTAAATTCTTGGTCTAAAATCATCAACCACTTTCCTGCAGAAGAAATGATGAACACTTCTCCAGTCAAAGGATGAACGGCCCCGGCCGAGGGCCTTGCTAAGAGCCCTTTGGGAATTTTTTTTCCATCAGGAAGGTTTTCAGGACGAGTGCTAAATCTACGTTCCGTAGGATCTTTTTCCGTTTCGCCCAAAAGCGGGTCCAGCTGAAATATTGAAGCTTGCTGTTTTTTGTCCCACTCACAGGATTTGCAGATGAGCATAATGGGCCTTTTCCCAGGAAATGAAAGAAGTGTCTCGAAATCTCTAGTTCCTTTTTTCTTGAACTTCACTTGCCCTGTTTCACTGGAATCAGACATCGGGTTTTTGATCCAAAATACGTCACCGTCGCTTCTGAGAATCCATACTGTATCTCCTCTTACCAACAGGTCTTCGTAGTCCCCTTTTTTTCCAAATTCCATTTCTTCCAGAATTTCTCCCGATTGAGGGTGAATTCGATAAAGCCTTCCGTTTTCGTCTTCAATGCCAAGGATATCCCCCTTATACCATGCAATTCCTGATATTTCCAGCAGTTTTCTTGGAAGTAGGATTTTTTTCATGGTATTCAAGTCGTATCCTTTCGGAAAGTTTTCATCCTTGATTTTTTGAGACGGAGTTGTTTGACAGGAAATCAATTCCAAAAGAACTAGTACCAAAAAAAAATGAACTGCTGTCTTCATGCTAGTCTAGTTGAAGTTTGAGAGGTAGGATGATCCTAAATTTCGTATTTTGGGGATTTAAACTCCTCCGCAGGGCCTTCAGTCCCCGTACTTGAAGGACCAATGTCTCCTTCCTGTGCAGCAGGATTTCAATCCATTTGGTTGACGGGAAAGCAGTCATTCTTATCGAATTTCCTGTGGGTGACCCCTAATAATCCCTGAAACAGGATTAGCTAAGGCTGTGTCAAATTTCCCAAGACATTCAATTGGTTACACGATTCCTTAGGCCATTGGGTTAGGCATAAGCTTATTGGCTTTGGTTTTCCTATCAAGATGGGTAAAGTTATCAATTTGATTTCCATCTGTTATTTTTACCGGAAGTCAAAATTCAAATGGTATGACTGCAGAGGAATTTAAAAACTTAAGTAAGCCAGACCCCTGCTTTTCTCCAGAATTGAAAGCACTATGGCTGGATTATTCCGGAGATTGGGCTGGGGCCCATGAGGTGATAGACCCTCTTCCCGGAAGAAGTGCGGCAAGGGTTCATGCCTACTTGCACCGGAAGGAAGGGGATCTCTGGAATGCCGATTATTGGTATGGAAAGGCAGGAGAAAAACGGCCAAATTTGGCTCTTCCGGAGGAATGGGAGACCTTACTAATTCGGTTTTTGAAGGATAGTTAAGTCGTTTTTTGTCATGCTCCGGGGTGTCTTCCGGCAACGATCTTCAAACATGTTTATGCTCAAATAGTTGATCACGTATGATCTGGGTTGGCTTATTGGGTATTATGATATGGACATTTGTCGGACAGGATTCCTTGACTCCTCGGGATTTTGTAGGTAAAAATCGATTATTGATAGTAGTCGACGCGGGTAGAGGGGAAGAGGATTGGTTTTCAAAGGAATTGAAATCTGACTTGGGAGAGAGAAAACTGATGGTCTTTGTATATTCCAAAGGGAATCTTATTCAAACAAATTGTACCCAACTGGTCGATCCAAATTCATTTATTCAACAAGTAGGGCAAAAACAGGCAGGGGGTAAGGCCTCAAATTGGGTGCTTATCGGTCTGGACGGGGGAAAGAAATATTGGGGAGTAGGATGGCCTTTGACAAAGAATATTTTTAATCAAATTGATTCCATGCCTATGCGCCAATCAGAAATCAGAAGAAAAGGTAAGGGAGGGTGAAAGTTGAAAAATGATCAAAAAAGTGTTGAAAAATACCCAATATTGGGTATGTTTTTGTAGTTTCTGAACCGGTATTTTTGAGGCCTATTGACCTTAATGATATCCATGAAATTCTTTTATCTCTCATCAATTCAGAATGCGGACGGGAACCACGAAATTCACGAGAAGGAATGTCCGAATATTCCTGATTTAATCGACCGGGATTATTTAGGTCCCTACAATCATGGAAATGAGGCGCTAAGAAAGGCGTTGGAGATCAATTCCAAATCGGTGTGTTGTCCGGTTTGCTGTACACTCTCCAAAGAGCCGGTTATATTTTCGAAAAAGCGGAATTTGGATGGCCATGGTGAATAAAAATTCCTGAATACGAGCTTGTTGGTCTTTAACTCAATCAAAAGAATAATAAAATCTGGCAATCCTGTAGAAATCGATTAATTTCGCATGCGAATCAGGTTATGGCGCATCCCGATAGCCATGGGGACGGTTAGCGAATTCTGACAGAAGTCAGGACGGTCGCCGGTTCAAATCCTGGAAGAAGATTTGTAATAATTTAATTGAAATTATTCGGGGTGTGGCGCAGTCCGGTTAGCGTACACGTCTGGGGGGCGTGTGGTCGCAGGTTCAAATCCTGTCACCCCGACGAACACGGAGTTCAAATTTGAATAAAACCTTGTAAATCAATGATTTACAAGGTTTTTTCATTTTAAGGAAAGTTCAAAAAAAGCCAAAAAAGGGCATATCTCTGGTGAACTATTCGGTGAACTCGAAGAAATCAAAAAAAAGAGTTCACCAGATGTGCTTTAAATTAATGAAATTCATTAACTTAGGTTCTTGTATTTTAAGTAAAATAGATATCATAGATTGGCTGATTTTTGTCTTTTTTTGATTCATTCTCTTAATCTTGGTGATTTCTTCAATTTGGAATAAGTTCTTGAAAATCAGAAGTTCAAAGTTCTTCATTGAATTTGCCTGAGTTGGGTTTCAATACTGAATAATTTTTACCGCCATGTGAAACCTTAACCAAAAAAAGATGAAACCAATGAAAACTCTTGGAATTCAGTTCGTTGGACGTTCCAAAAACGCAAAAGAAAAAGTTTATAGCCTCTATGCCCGTGTTACTGTCGATGGAAGGCGCACTGAGATTAGCTTGAAAAAGAAGATACTAAAAACCTATTGGAATCAAGCTAGAGGGGTGGCAAAAGGCAATCTGCCAGAAGCATTAAGCCTAAATCAATTCCTGGAGGAACTTAGGTCATTGATTGTGTCCAAATACCATGAACTCATGCTTAATGGTGAGCATTTTGATGTTGAAAACCTGAAAGATTTGGTCTTGGGGAAAGAGGATGAGGGATTTTCCTTAATGAAGCTGGTGGACTATCATGAACAAGTTATGGGGCCTGTTCTGAAGCAAGGGACAATGAAGAATTACTATACCACCAAAAAATATATCCAAACCTTTTTGAGGGATTCACAAAGGAAAGAGGATGTGCTTTTAAATAAGATCGATTATGCCTTTTTGTTGAATTTTGAGAATTATTTAAGAGCTCATAAGCCTACCGATCACCAAAGACCACTTACTCAAAATGGTATTATGAAGCATATGGAAAGGTTTAAAAAAATCCTTAACCTAGGATCAAAGATGGATCTTTTGGAAAAGAATCCCTTTGACAAATACCAATTCAAATTTAATCGGCACGATAGAGATTATCTAAATGAAGAGGAATTAAATCGATTGGAGACTAAGAATATAAAGAATCCAAGAATTGAATTGGTTAGGGATTTATTTGTTTTTGCGTGTTATACTGGGCTCTCCTATATAGATATGGCTTCTTTAAGAAAAGAACATCTTATAAATGGACCTTCAGGCAACCTATGGATAAAAACACAAAGGAATAAAACCCATACCCCTGTTAAAATACCATTGCTTCCGAAAGCATTACAAGTGCTTGAGAAATATAATGAAGACCCCAGAGCGGAGGTTAAGGGATTGCTTCTTCCGGTTATTAGCAACCAAAGGCTAAACACCTACCTAAAGGAAATTGCCGATATCTGTGAAATTGAGAAAAACTTAAGTTTTCATGTGGCAAGACATACTTTTGCCACCACAGTTACTCTTCAGAATGGAGTTCCTATAGAAACAGTAAGTAAAATGCTAGGGCATAATAAAATTACAACAACTCAAATATATGCTCGGGTAATGGAGGTTAAGTTAAACGAGGATATGGAAAACTTAAAAAAAAGGCTCCGTTCAAAGTCAAAGCCCTAAAACTGAAATGGCAGCTCTTTCCAAAGTACAGACAGGATTGGAGGTGCTTGCTTTTCATTTGAAATATTATTTTAGTTTTGACTTTTAGCCTAAAATATATCAAGTGCTTAAATTTTAATTGTCTGTTTAATAGGGGCTTTTAATTATTCATTATTTAAAGTAGCCCTAAAGTTAGGTACTATTTTTTTGATACCTTCCTTCTCTTTCCCTCATCCTGCCTTCTTCGGGAAAAAGAAGGGAGGACAAACCGATCAGTAAAAGCCTTTTCCTTCCCCTCGCTCCGGCTATTGCCGACAGCTGTGGACGGAAAAGGCTTTTTGATTTTTGGAAGGTGTTGGATGTACATTTTCTCGAATTCTGATTTTAAAAAACGGGATGTCGTGACCTGAATTCCGGAGTAAGCTAGCTCAGAATTTTCGGAGCGGCCAAGAGCTTCCGGCATAAAGCTCTCCCGCAAATTCCCGCGCTGGTTTATTCCTTTTCCTCTTGGCCTTGCTCCATTCTGAGCTGGTGGTCCTCCATAATTCATGTTCAACAAAATCAAGGAAATTATGGAAGCGTTAAAAGAAAAATTCGAATTGGGAACAGTTGCTGAAATTACCATCGGATACAGCAGTAAGGTTAGAGCCAGCCTTAGGCCGAAGGTAACCTGTTCGCGTCAGGTTTATCAGGTGCTGTTGGAGTTTTGGAATAAGGATCGTATTGAATTGGTAGAGGATTTTCATTTGATGTTGCTGAGCCGGGCCAACCGGGTATTGGGTATCTGCACTATCAGTAGTGGTGGAACTTCAGGGACCGTTGTGGATGCCAAGATGGTGTTTGCAACTGCATTGAAGGCAAATGCTTCATCCATGATTGTAGCTCATAATCATCCATCTGGAAACTTGGGTCCTTCAGAACAGGATAGAAGGTTGACTCAAAGGTTGACCGAGATAGGAAGGGCCTTGGATCTACCTGTTTTGGATCATGTAATCGTTACGCTGGAAGGATATTATTCCTTTGCGGACGAAGGGGAGCTATAGTGATCCCTTTTTTTATTCAACTGATAAACCGTTTAATTTTTCAGAACCTGGGTTTCCGGATGCCTTTTGAAGATTTATTGGATTTACTGTTTAGGATTTCCTTCAAGGCTTTCATTTCTTCGCTGACTTTATTGTCTAGGATTAGCCGTGTTCAACTTATAAGTGCAACACCTAATTTTTGTTTGAGTTTTTGTATTGGACTAAGGTAATTAAACTTTCTAACGGGTCTGTTATTGATTTTAGCTTCGATTGCTTGTATTTGTTCTGTTGAGATTTCAATGAGGTCAGTTTTTTTAGGTAAGAAAGCTCTAATC
>NZ_BTPD01000022.1:0-37356 GCF_036245625.1 Algoriphagus confluentis | reverse complement strand
TGGGACATGCATTTGTTCCGACTTATCAAAAAGGAGTCAAAGGAAAATATCAGTTGGTAGTGAAGAAAAACAGCTGGGACTCACTCAAACGAAAGCTCAAGCAGATCACCAAGAAGACCAAACCGCACAGCTTCGAAGAACGGTTGAAAAAGCTTGCAGAAATCTGGCGAGGATGGATAAATAATTACCGCCTTGCCAGCATCACCGCAAAGCTGAAATCACTCGATGAGTGGCTGAGAAACCGACTTCGCTACTGTATATGGCACGACTGGAAGAAGCCGGAGCGGAAACGCAAAAACCTGATCAGATTGGGAGTGGATCCAGACCATGCCTATGCATGGAGCAGGACTAGAAAAGGAGGATGGGCGGTGGCTCAAAGTCCGATTCTGATTACTACTATTACTTTATCCCGCCTAAGAAGAAGAGGTTATGAATCAATGCTTTCCTATTACCTAAAAATGCAACCTACAATCCAGTGAACCGCCGTATACGAGGCCCGTACGTACGGTGGTGTGAGAGGCGCACCTCGTCAACTTAACGGTTGGCGAGGCCGTCTACTCGATTAGGCACTAGGCGTTCTTCTTTAATTCGTTTTCAAGATTATTTATTTCTTCTGTCAGTTTTTTCTTTGTGTCTAAATGTAAATCACGTTCCGTAATGTCGTAATTGAAATCATTATAGACACTAGACTCGATTGCTTTACGATAATAATCGAAATATTTCCGTGGATCAAAACTATCACCTTTTATTATAACATATAAGTAACCTATCACCAAGAAGAGTAATCCTGAAAGATAGGTTATTGGCCCCATCAATTCCCAGCCAAGTTTATAAATCAATAATGTAATTATCATAAAATATGCAACGGGAAATAGAGACAAGATAAATCTATGGTTTTTTAGCCTTTTCTCAATCGCGCGCTCAATTGGAACATATCTTTTTATATCATTTTGAATGCTTTTTTCCGTTATTTTTAGTAACTCTCTCTTATGTGATATTTGTTGCCTGATGTTCTCCAGATTAAATTCATTTTTGATATTTTCTACTTCTACACTTTTTCCATGAAGTAAGTTGATCTTTTCATTTTCAATTTTTTCCTTTTCTTTTTTAATTTCTTCAATGCTTTTTAATGCATCTGCATTTTGGTTTGATAGTATTTGATTTTCAACGGCTATTTGGCTTTCAATTATTTCTACTTGAGCAGAAAAATCATCATTAGCTTTCTCTAATTTTTCAAGAATCACCTGGTCTCTCAAAATTTTGACTTTCGTTTCAAAGGTGGTATCATGGTAGCTGTCGTTTAATATTTGCAAAGCTTTAGAGCGTGTGGTTGAATAGTCGATTTCAAAGGCTCTAAGTTCAGGTATAGAAAAGGTTTCAACAAAACGCTTATTTGATGAATAATCGTTTTCGATAAATGGTCTGATCAATTGAAGAAAAACGCTCGGGCTAACTACATAATTTATTTCCCAATTCCTCTTGTAATTTATTCTTTCAAACTTTGATAGGATATAATCTGAGCTGATGAAAAATGCATTACTTTCAAGAAACTTTGTTTTCCTTGGATTTAAACTACGTACTTCTCTAACTACCACAACATCGTGTTTAAACCCAGAATATGATTTGGGTTTTCTGTTAGGTATTGATTCATAAAAATTCTGATATTTTTGGATATCATTTTCTATTTCTACATATTCATCATCACTTGTGAAACTTTTAGGAACATATTCCATTAAACCTAAATCCTTTAGGATTAAATCTACATGGTCATATTTATCTAAGAAAACAGAAGTATCTATTTCGTTTTCAATATTTTGTTTATGAAACAATTCTTCAAGTGGACTCAATCCGTCAACAGTTAATGCCACACGACTACTCTCTCTAGTCCATTTGGAAGCTCTTATATGTAAAGCTCTAGCATCAAAAGCCCTTTTAAATTCAGCCAATGTTTCAGGGTGGTAAGCAAGTTTAAAAGGAAGGCGATTTTTTTTAACCTCTTCTAAAATTTCTCTTGCTGACGCATCCTCATTATTTTTATGCAAGTCCAAGATTCCAAAAATGAAATTTGTATCAAGAAATAATTGCAAATTATTGTATCGTTGATTAAGAAAGCTCACCGTTTCTGCATCTGAAGTAAGAGCAAAACTTGTAAATGTAGAGTCTGCCAACTGAGATATATAATTTGTTCTTTCTAGGTCAGCATCATTTATGAATTTGTTGATGCTAAAAATTAGAATTTCCTTTGGTACGTTAAACTCTTTTGATATGCTTTCAATAGTTGCTATTAAACTTTTTTGGTCCTCGTCCTGAATTTTGGCAGAAGGATTTAGTAAATAAAGAGTTTGAATTCCATGTTGTTCAAATACAGTACACAAGTAAGATTGTAAACAATTCCAAATTACACCCTTGATTTCATCCGTAATTTCAGTGTTTAAATTTCCTAATTCTTCAATCCATTTTGTTTTTACGTTGAGTTCTAAATTTGAACAATACTCTAGTCTTTGTTTAATTCTCTCGGAAACATTTGAGGTTACATTGAGTTCTTTTGTAACACGGTCTTTAGTAACCTCTCCGAGTGAGAGTAATTTATCTAAGTTTGAAATTATTACAGGTGTTCGAATAGATATCCCATAGGTCTCAATTATCCTTACTGATAATTCTGTTTCATTTTGTGGATTTTTGTCTTTCTTTTGATTAAGAGTTAGTGTTATTAAATTCTGAACTATCTGGTCAAATTTTTGGTCGTGTGACAGAGCCTTTATATGACTTAGTTTAGAAAATACTTTTTTATAGTCGATTTGTGTCATGTTTTATTGATAGTTGTTTTACGCTTGTGCCTAACGTTTGTGTTTGCGCAACTTTTTGCGCAAGGCACGCAAATTTGGAAGCCTTACGCAATAAGTTGCAGGTATTTTTCAATTACCTCCCGTTTTCAGATTTCCAAGGTCTTGGGTTTTCGGGTTTTGATAAGCCAAAAATCGCCGAGTTGGGCCTTTTCCCTAAAAATCTCTTTCAAGATAAGTTCGGACCGCTTTTTCTCCAAATCTTCTTTGTAAATGTTTAGCCGTTTTTGAAAGTTTTGGTTTACAGTTCCTTTTCAACCTTATTTTCTTATCCATTTCTCCGGGGTAATCGTGGCTCTCTACTTGGTGCTACCTAGTCCTAATTTGGATAGGATATCAGGTATAAGGGAATTCATCTTTGAAAATGCAAACCATTTTTTACCCAGATCTTTTAATGAAGCCCCAAGATGATAAAGGTCCCTGTCGTCCAAAAGGAGAAAACGGTCGTGTGCCTCCGCTAAAATTTCGACCTTTATTTCTGGATATTGACTGTTATGCTTTACTAAATCAAGTCTCAGTTTGGGACTGATACTTTTTGTGTAAATGGTGGCTTTGACGTTTTTATTGCGCTTCGATAAAATGACCAGTACGGTCTCATCTACATAATTGTCTATAAGAATGATGTTGTGTTCGGCTTCTTTGATTATTGAAGTAAGAAAGACATAGGCATTAAAGATTTGCCCATCGAAGAATATTCCCTGTGCAGGTAATTCCTTCGTTTTGAGTTGTAGGGAGATGGCATTCAAATCACTCTCCAAATTGTCTATTTTGTTTTCAAGTCGATGAATCCTGTTGTTGATTGCATATCCTTTGATGAGGTATTCTTTGAGGATATTGTTTGCCCAAATTCGAAATTGTGTCCCTCGCTTGGAATTGACTCGATATCCAACAGAGAGAATTGCATCAAGATTGAAATGCTCCACCTGATAGGTTTTTCCATCTGTTGCAGTTGTTGCAAAAAATGCAACAACTGACTTTTTTTCTAATTCCTTGTCGGTGAAGATGTTTTTCAAATGTCTGGAGATAACAGACTTATCTCTTTCAAACAGGTCGGATATTCCTTGAAGTGAAAGCCAAAAAGTTTCTCGTTCTTCATCCACTCGTATTTCAATGTGAGTTGGTGATTCGTCCGATTGATAGAAGATGATTTCGTTTTTCATTGGACTTCAGAAAAAATCAGTGGATCATTTTCACTTGGTTTAGTAAAGGTAGTTGGGTCTTTGGAGCTTAAAATCGGGTTTTCGGATCTTGAGAAGCCAAAAATCGCCGAGTTGGGCCTTTTCCCTAAAAATCTCTTTCAAGATAAGTTCGGACCCCTTTTTCTCCAAATCCCCTCCAAAAAAAATATCCCAATTATCTTCGGAATTACTTCTCAGCTTGGCTCGATATGGATAAGCACATGCCCGAGTTGGGGGATTTCCCGGCGCAGGGTGTCCTTCAGCAAGTGGGCGATATCGTGGCCCTCGCGTACGGTTTGTCTTCCGTCTACTGTGGCATGCAGGTCCACATGGTATTTCATCCCGGCCTTGCGGATAAAGCATTTTTCGGTTCCTTTTACCCCCGGCACAGTCAGAGAAACCTCCCGAATCTCGGCAATCAGCTCCTCGTGGTTGTTTTCATCCATCACTTCTCCCAAGGCAGGGCGGAAGATGCCGTAGCAGTTGTACAGGATAAACCCACAGGCAATCAGGGCGGCATAGTCGTCGGCCACCTCAAAGCCCGGTCCTCCAAAGAGGGCGATGGATATCCCCACAAATGCCGCCACAGAGGTGATGGCATCGGAGCGATGATGCCAGGCCTCGGCTTTCAGTGCTGAGCTTTTCAGCTTTTTGCTTCTTCTCAGGACGACCTGATAGGAAATCTCCTTCCAGATGATGATCGCTCCCAAGACCAGTAGCGTCCAGCTTTCCGGGAGTTCGTGGGGAGTTTGGATGTTTTCGATCGACTGTCGGGCAATGGTGATGGCTGAGAAAATCAGAAATCCCACTACTAAGAAGGTGACCAAAGGCTCGATCTTACCGTGTCCATAGGGATGGTTTTCATCTGCGGGACGGTTGGCATACCGCATCCCGAGCAGAACCAGTAGGGAGGAAAAAATATCCACCGTGGACTCGATGGCATCGGCGATCAAGGCATAGGAATTGCCAAAAATCCCGGCCAGAAACTTGATGACAGCCAAAGCCACATTGCCCAAAAGGCTAAAAATGACGGTACGGATGGCGAGCTGAGGAGTTGGCATGGGTTAAAAGTAGGAATTTTACGATTTACGATTTATGAATTACGATTTACGAGGGGAAGAGGGACCTTATGGGCTTTTTTTAGAAGGATATCACTACCTAAAGCCGATCAATGAATTTCGAATAACGAACATCGAATATCGAATAATGAATTTTCAGATTCCGGAGATCAACGGTCACCTTTTTTCCCCAAGGCATAAAGCCCTGTTCCGATCCCGACCAAAACTGCGGTTAGCCATACCGAAGTAAAACTCACCTGCAGCATCAGCCATAGGCAGGCCAAAATCCCCAAAACCGGCACCAAATAACCGCCCCAGAGAATAAACCTTCCTGCGGATCGGAATCTTGGTCGCAGCTTGGGCACGGCTGCACAGGTCATGATAAAGAGGAAAAGCCGGGAAAGCACGGTCATGGCCGCCAAAAAGCGGAAAGAACCCATAGCACTCAGGGCAAAGGCGGCAATTCCAAAAAAGATCACCGAGTTGGCCGGAGTCAAAAAGCGGGAGTGAACTTCACCAAACCAGCGGGGAAGGGAGTTTTCCAAAGCCAAAGCATAGGTTACTCTGGTGGCTGAAAACATGGAACTGACCAGGTTGGCCAAGACTGAAGTGGCCACACCGACCATCAGAATCACAGCGCCGGTTTGTCCGAAGAGTTGGGAGGAGGCATCGAGTAGGGGAGCGGTGGATTCAGCCAGATTGGGCACGGCGGCCTGAGCGACCAATTGCACCAAAATATAAATCAAAGCCACCACGCCCAGCCCAAGCAGTAGACCCAGAGGCATATCCCGCTCGGGGCGCTTGGCTTCTCCGGCAGGCACAACGGCTCCCTCAAACCCCACAAAGGCATAAATGAGCAGCAAGGCGGCTTTTCCCAAATCCGAACCCGAGGGAAGCGGGGCATCGAGAGTGGGAATGACCTCCAGTCCCAAACTGGAAAATCCTCCGATCACCAGGCCGATCAGTACCCCAAACTTGATGATGGTGAATAGGGTCATGGAGCGGATGGATTCCATGGAACCCAAAATATTGATCCCCGCCAAGAATAGGCAGGTCAAAGCCAAGGAAATCAACCTTCCCGTGCCGGAGTCCGCGATGGGGAAAAAGTAAGCGATGCTGTCCGTGAGCAAAACGGTATTTGCTGAGAAAGAGATCAGTCGGGCGAGGTAGTAGAGCCAACCTCCCTGAAAGCCGATGAAAGAACCAAAGGCCTCTTTTCCATAGCGGATCGGGCCTCCTGTACCCCGGAAATAGCTCCCGACTTCCGCGAAGGATAAAATCACGGGAAGCATGAGCAGGGCACAGAAGATGTAGACAAAGACGCTGTATTCCCCGGCTAGGGCGTAGGCACCGCTGGGCAGACCGAAAATCCCGGCACCGATTAATCCATTGACCACCAGCATCCAGACACCCCACAGCCCGAGATTACGGGGTAATTTTTCTGATTTTTCTTGGGTTGGATTGATTTCGGCCATGATTAGGATTTGGGCTAAAATCGGAATAGTCTCTCACAGATGACCTACCAATCCTCAGATTTTTTTCAAAATTATCAGTGTTTATCCGTGTAATCTGTGAGCTAAAATGAGTCTCTCACAGAATTCTCAGATTTCCACGGATTTTTTCTTTAGGGATTTTTATCTGTGTTTATCCGTGTAATCTGTGAGCAAAAAGATATCTCTCACAGACCTGCCCGTAGCAGGCGGGTTTCTCAGATTTCCACAGATGTTTTTCTTTTGGATTTTTATCTGTGTTCATCCGTGTAATCCGTGAGCAAAAAGATATCTCTCACAGACCTGCCCGTAGCAGGCGGGTTTCTCAGATTTTCTCAGATTCTTTCAAGGGAAATTTATTCTGTGTCCATCTGTGTAATCTGTGAGCTAAAATGAGTCTCTCACAGAATTCTCAGATTTCCACAGATGTTTTTCTTTAGGGATTTTTATCTGTGTTCATCCGTGTAATCCGTGAGCAAAAAGATATCTCTCACAGACCTGCCCGTAGCAGGCGGGTTTCTCAGATTTTCTCAGATTCTTTCAAGGGAAATTTATTCTGTGTCCATCTGTGTAATCTGTGAGCTAAAATGAGTCTCTCGCAGAATTCTCAGATTTCCACAGATTTTTTCTTTAGGGATTTTTATCTGTGTTCATCCGTGTAATCCGTGAGCAAAAAGATATCTCTCACAGACCTGCCCGTAGCAGGCGGGTTTCTCAGATTCTTTCAAGGGAAATTTATTCTGTGTCCATCTGTGTAATCTGTGAGCTAAAATGAGTCTCCCAAAGAATTCTCAGATTTTCACAGATTTTTTCTTTAAGGATTTTTATCTGTGTCCATCCGTGTAATCTGTGAGCAAAAAGATATCTCTCACAGACCTGCCCGTAGCAGGCGGGTTTCTCAGATTCTTTCAAGGGAAATTTATTCTGTGTCCATCTGTGTAATCTGTGAGCTAAAATGAGTCTCCCACAGAATTCTCAGATTCTTTCAAGGGAAATTTATTCTGTGTCCATCTGTGTAATCTGTGAGCTAAATTAGATTTCTTACAGATTTCCACAGATTTTTCACTGAGAGCAAAATCAGTTGATTATTCTTATCAGGGTCTCTTTATCAACCAGACTAAGGGAATTGAAATTTATTAGAAGCCCAATTTTCTTGTTTGAAAGTTTCAAGTATGTGAGTAGTTGTTTTTTGTGAACATCATGTAGGAGTTCTACTGATTTAATTTCTACAATTACCGAGTCCTCAACCAATAAATCAATCCTGAAACCTAGGTCTAACTTCACTTCCTTATAGATAACTGGAAGGGGGACCTGGGTTCTAACGTTCATGCCCATTGTCATTAGTTCATAGGCTAAAGTTGATTCATAAACGCTTTCCAGCAATCCGGGACCAAGTTCTTTATGAATGGTGAATGCAGCACCTCTTATTTTGTAGGTTAGGTCGTTTAAATCCATAAAAAAGCAATTGAAAAGTGAATGATGTTAATCTACTAATTGTCGATTGGATTTAAGAAATTTTTCTTTAAAAATTATCTGTGTCCATCCGTGTAATCTGTGAGCAAAAAGATATCTCTCACAGAATTCTCAGATTTCCACAGATTTGTTCTCTTTGGATTTTTTTCTGTGTTAATCCGCGTAATCTGTGAGCAAAAAGATATCTCTCACAGAATTCTCAGATTTCCACAGATTTGTTCTCTTTGGATTTTTTTCTGCGTTAATCCGCGTAATCTGTGAGCAAAAAGATATCTCTCACAGAATTCTCAGATTTCCACAGATTTGTTCTCTTTGGATTTTTTTCTGTGTTAATCCGCGTAATCTGTGAGCAAAAAGATATCTCTCACAGACCTGCCCGTAGCAGGCGGGTTTCTCAGGTTTCCACAGATTTTTTCAAGGGATATTTATCTGTGTAATCTGTGAGCAAACCGTCTCCGGATAATTTTCTCCAACTCCACCGCATGGAAAACAATCAATGCCATCCCTCCCGAAAAGAGCAATTCCTGCAAATCAAGGGGTTCTGTTCGGAAAATTGGATTCAAAAAGGGGAGGTAAATCACTCCCATTTGTAGGAGAAAAGTAGATCCCACGGCCAATAGCAGGGGTTTATTGCTCAGAAAACCCTGCTGCCAAAGCAGTGTCCGGTCACTTCTCACAGCCATCACATGCCCGAGTTGGGAAAAAGCCAAGACTGAAAAGACCATGGTCTGCCAGTGCCAACCCTGCCGGATTGCCCAGTATTGGGTAAAGAGAGTCACTCCGGCCATCAGCATCCCCACCCAGACGATATGATAGCCAACTCCGTTGGCAAAAAGACTCTGCTTGGGAGGTCGGGGAGGCTGCTGCATAATGTCTTTTTCGGGTCGCTCATTGGCTAGGGCCAAAGCAGGCAATCCATCCGTGACCAGATTGATCCAGAGGATATGGATCGGCAGAAGGGGATTGGGAAAACCGAGAAAAGGAGCCAGCCCTATGGTCCAGATTTCGGCTCCGTTACAGGTCATGATGTACTTGATAAACTTGACGATGTTGTCATAGATCCTGCGTCCCTCTTTGATCGCCCGAACGATGGTGGAGAAATTATCGTCAAGCAAAATCATGTGGGCAGCTTCTTTGCTGACATCGGTTCCAGCGATTCCCATGGCCACGCCAATATTGGCGGCTTTGAGGGAAGGGGCGTCGTTCACTCCATCTCCGGTCATGGCGGCAAAATGTCCTTTTTGCTGAAGTGCTTTTACGATCCGGAGCTTTTGCTCAGGCGCCACCCGGGCGTACACGCTCACATTTTCCACCTGATTGGCAAAGTCCTCGTCGGACAAGTTCCCCAACTCTGTGCCGGTCAGGGTTACATCCCCTTTTTTCCAGATTCCAACCGCATTAGCAATAGCCCGGGCAGTGGCAGGATGGTCTCCGGTGATCATGACAGGATGAATTCCGGCGGTTCTGCATTCGGAAATGGCCAGTTTCACTTCTTCCCGGGGAGGATCGATCATCCCCACTTTTCCATAATAGTCCAGTTCGGATTCCAAATTGATCCACTCTGCTTCTTCAGGAAGTTGGTCAAGGATTTTCCCAGCGAAAGCCAAAACCCGTTCCCCCTTTTTTGCCCATCCTTCGGCGCTTTCCTGGAGTTGGAAGGCCTGTTCTTTTTTCTTCAAAATCGATGAAACCGCCTCCGGAGCCCCTTTGCACAGCATCAAAACCTGATCGCCTACCTGATGAAAAGTGCTCATTCGCTTGCGGGAAGAGTCAAAAGGTACTTCTCCGATTCGGGGGAAGCTTTGGATTAGACTTTGGTACTGTTCCTTTGTGAGTTCCTGCAGCATTCGCTCCACCAAAGCCACTTCGGTGGATTCCCCTTCCGGCCGGCCTTTTTTGTCCAAATGGACATCGTGGCAAAGTCCCAAGCCGAGTTGGAGGTTGGAATACTCGGCGGAAATCGGAGTGTGATGAAAAGCATCCACTTCCGTAACCGTCATTTTGTTTTGGGTCAGCGTGCCGGTCTTATCGGTGCAGATGTAGGTGACCGAACCGAGACTTTCCACTGCGGGAAGCTTTCGGATCAAGGCTTTCTTTTTGGCCAATCGTCCTGCTCCCAGCGAAAGGGCAATGGTAATCAGGGCAGGCAAAGCCTCTGGAATGGCCGCTACTGCCAAACTCACAGACAGCAAAAGCACCGGGAAAATCTCCTCGCCTCTTGCAATGCCCGCGATGAAAAGAGCGGCACAGATCCCCAAAATGATGACTGAAATCAACTTCCCAAATCGCTGCATGCGCTGCTGCAGGGGAGTCAGGGGTGGGTTTTCCTGAAGCATGCTGGCGATTTTTCCGATTTGGGTTTTCATTCCTGTGGCCACCACCAGTCCGGTAGCCCGTCCATTGGTGACCAGGGTGCCCTTAAAGGCCATGTTTAGCTGATCTCCGGGATTGAGGTTTTCTCCTTCCAATACCCCTGTTTGCTTGTCGATGGGGACGGATTCTCCGGTGAGGGAGGATTCGTCGACTTTGAGGGAAAAGGTCTCGATAAGGCGAAGATCAGCCGGGACCATATTTCCGGCTTCCAAGGCGACCACATCTCCGGGTACCAATTCCCGGGAAGGTACTGCAACTAGTTGCCCATCCCGGAAAACCTTGGTTTGGGTTTCAGTCAGTTTTTTGAGGGAGTCCATGGCCTTTTCGGCCCGGTATTCCTGGACAAAACCCAAGACGGCATTGAGTACAATAATGACCAGGATGATGATGGTATCGGTCAGGTCTCCTACAATGCCTGAAATCACAGCAGCTGCCGCCAAAATCAGGATCATAAAATCCTTGAATTGACCCAAAAAGAGGAGCCAAGCCGGTTTTTTCTTTTTCTCTTGGAGGGCATTGGGACCGAATTCTTCGAGTCTTTTTTGGGATTCGGAGGAGGATAGGCCTAGGTTTTGGGATTTAAGTTCCGAAAATAGTTCAGTTGTATTTTTTTGGTAAAAGTGAACGTCCAAGGCCATAATTGAAGTAACAGATAACTAAGGGAATTTCCAATTTTTAGTTTAATAAGAGCTCAGATTCTAAAATTTAATTTGCTCCTCAAAAAAATATTAAAATAATGACTTGATTATCAAATAATTATAAAATTTATCTGCCTAAATATTGACATTGTTTTTTTTTTTTTTTTTGATTCGACTCGTAGTTATCTTATTTCATTATTTAAACACAATTAACATGAAAAAATTAATTTTAGCTGGGATTGCGCTTGGTTTGATTTTTGTCACCAGCGGAAGCCAAACGAATGAAATCCAAGCCGGGCCATTTTTGAAGCAAGGGCATTGGGTAAGTTTATCAAATGGAGGTGCAGAGTGCATGACTCATTGGTGGAATAATGATTGTAAAGTTGGTGATACCCGTCCTCCAGGGAATCAATAACAAATTGAACGCGCCAGTCAGTTTGGCTGGCGCTTTTTAATGTCCATAATATTTATAATGAAAAAGAGTATTTTAATTATTGTTTTTATAGGGAGTCTTTCCAATGCGTGCGATTTATCCTCAAAAGGGGAAGAAGGCTGTGATTTTCAGGGTCAAATCGTTAAACAAGACTCCCCGCTTGAAATATCTGCCCTAGCTCCGGAAGACTTTGGTGGTTCTCCGATTGATTTTTTCCTTTTTCAGGACACCTTGGCCTACATTCTTGCAGAGAAGCCAAAAAATAAGCTTTTCATCCTGAACACCAACGAAAAAAAAATTGTAGGAAAGGTGGATTTGGACCCCAATTTTATCGAGTATCCCTCAGGAATTCATGTGATTTCACCGGATAGTATTTTAATTAGTGATCAGTTGGTACCTGTTATATTTTTGATTTCTGGTAATGGAGAAATTTTGGATTCCTATAATCTCTACCGGGAAAATCTCTGGGAAATGCCTCAAGAGGGCTTTTCCAATTTCTCTTTTTATTTTGGATATGGAAAGACATTCGTGTTTCTCCCTGACAGGAATAGCATTGTTTTCCCTCTGAAGCAGTTAGACTTATGGTATTTTGTTCAGGAAAAGAAAAACTTCCCGACTTTTGGCGAGTATAGCTTAGTTGAAAAAGAGTTCAAAGGCCTTTATGGGAATTATCCCGGAGTGTATGGATCGGATCAAAATCATTTATTGCCTTTTTATCTAAGTCATCCCGTTATGGAAGTGGCCAATGAACGAGTGATAATTAACTATCCTCTCGATCCCAACCTTTATATCTATGATTTGAATGGAACGCTCTTGGATCAAAAGTGTAGTTCAATTTCTGAATTGGACTTGGGGAAACCTTTAGAGTATATGATGGATGATTATGATACCGAGGGAGTAATTAATTATCACAAAAGTAACTCGTACTTCGGAAGCTTCTTTTATGTAAAAAGTAAAAATAAGTTCGTCAGGATGTTTTTGGAATGTGTCAAAGGAGGAGACGAAATCTGCAAATACAAAAAGCTTTACGCGCTCATTTTTGACCAAAATTTAGATTTGGAGTCCGTCAAGGAACTTCCATCAGAATATAGTTCAAATTACTTCATGTATCAGACGGGATTTAATCAAGGCTTCCTTTCCAAAACTTCCCAATTAACAAGCGATGATCTATTTTCGCTTTCCGACTATTTTATAGTTGATTAAATTCCATTAAATCTATGTGGACAAAATCGTTTTTTATCCTCCTGGTTAGCTTAAGTTTGAGTACTTCTGATTTCAAAACAATGGCTCAGAATTTCCAGAAGCCTATCGAGCTTTCTTTGGACAATCTTTTTTATGGAAATGATAACGTGGTTCTGATTAAGCTTTTCTGGCTAAATCAAGATGAAATCATTGGCTATAGGTATGAAAATGACATTCCAAAAGATTTGGTTTTGCTCAATCGACAAAGGCTAATCAAGGATAGTCTGAGTATCAATTCCCTTTTTTTGGAAGGATATAATTCCAGTTCTAAGAATTTCATTTCCATTCAAGGGCTTATTCAGACAGGTGACCATGAGGCGATTGTGCTGCATAATTTCGGCAGCACAAAGTTTGAAGTAAAAAATGAGAGAATTCAAATTCTGTCGCAAACTCTCCCTAGGTCTAAACCGGATATTTCCGAAAAATATTTCAAGGGATATGAACTGGTCCATTTGGACGGATTTACACTTGGATATCGTGCCGAGATGAAAAAGTGGATTACCGATGCGGACTATTGGGTTTACAATTGGAGTACAGGAAAATTTGCACTCTATGAAGATTCCAAACATTCCGAGGTGACTAAGAATCGGTATTGGGATAGAAAAAAAGATCCTGAAACTCAAAGTACCTATACCCATTTCCTCTACAATGTCGTCCAAACGAAAGAAGGCTTTTTATTTAATCTTCCTCTGAAAAATAGATTTGTAAGATACAATGCCGAAACCAACCAAATGCAGGGATATACTTTCCCGGACCTGAAAAAAAGCGGCCAAGCTTGGTTTGCTTTTTATGATCGGGTTTGGAGTCGGTTCTTTGCTGTGCTTGATTCAGGCAATGAGTACAACATTTATAGTCTGGATGATCAAACTAACTCTTTTTCAAAATTGACGACTTCTGATCATCAGCCTCTCGGCTTTGTAGGAGGAAAGTGCTATTTCAGGGAGTTTACTTTCAAAGAGAGGCGGAAAGATTACTATTTTGACCATTATCTGGTAGATCTCTTTCCAAAATTGGATTAAGGAATCCTTCAATTCCGCTCCACCATATCCTGCTGATAAGCCAGATTCAAAAAGCTTAACACCTCTCCAAAACTTTCGGCAGCTTTGAGTTGCTCCTCAGAAATCTTCTTTCCCAATAATCGACAAAGAAGCAGTCCATAGACTCCGTTGAGGCAGATTTGGATTTCATTGCCGGGATTTTCCCCGTTGTCTGCCAGGATAGATTCCAGAATATGCGGCTTGGCTTGATGGTAGGTTTCGAAATAGGATTTATCGGTTTTCACTAATCGGTAGTGGAGTTTCAGGAGCTGATCCACCAGTTGATTGAGTTCGCTGAGATGGCCTTTTTCGAGAATTGCCTCTTTTTTCATTTTCCCGGCTAGTCCCTCAAACCAGGCGGTGATCTCTTCTTTTTCCTTTTCCCCAACCGGATAGTGAGCCACTACATACTGTCGGATTTCTTCCATATTTCCCTGAAACGACCGGATCAAATCCTCCATTTGGTACATGTAGATCAGGTATTCTCCTATGTTTTGAGACTTTTTCTTTTCGGCAACAGAATGCATGGGAAATGGGTTGATGAGGAGGCAAAGGTAATACTAGAAGAATATATGGCTAAAGCTTGGATAGATTAAGGATAAAGATATGGCTAAAGCCGAGATAAATTAAAGATAAAAGGAGATAGGATCTAGGTCAGCTATCTCACGAAGGGTATCTTATTATCTCACGAAGGCACAGGAGTTAAGATATGGCTAGGCCGAGATATTTAAAAGATAAAAGGAGATAGGGTCTAGTTTAGCTATCTCGCGAAGGGTATCTTTTCTTTCTCGCGCAGCATATCTTGATAAATTCATCCCAGGTAGGTTTGGTTCTTTACTCCCTGTATTTGAAACTCCCTGTCGATCAATACTTCTTTTTTCCTACTTTTGCGCCACGAAGAGCTTATGAAAAACATTAGAAATTTCTGTATCATCGCCCATATTGATCATGGGAAGAGTACATTGGCGGATCGATTGCTGCAGTTTACCAATACCGTCTCCGAGCGGGAAATGCAGAATCAAGTGTTGGACGATATGGATCTGGAGCGGGAGCGGGGCATTACCATCAAGTCCCACGCCATACAGATGAAGTACACGTACAAGGGGGAGGAATACACCTTCAACTTGATAGATACTCCCGGACACGTGGATTTTTCGTACGAAGTTTCCCGATCCATTGCTGCCTGCGAAGGTGCCTTGCTGATTGTGGATGCTTCTCAGGGGATCGAAGCTCAGACCATTTCCAATTTGTACTTGGCCTTGGGCCATGACTTGGAGATCATTCCTGTTTTGAACAAAATCGACCTTCCCGGAGCAGATCCAGAGGGCCGTGCCGACGAAGTAATCGATCTGATCGGCTGTGACCGGGAGGATATTATTTTGGCCTCCGGCAAAGAGGGGATCGGGATTGAAGATATCCTGAATGCTGTGGTGGAAAGAATCCCTGCACCCAAGGGAGATACAGAAGCCCCTCTTCAAGCGATGATTTTTGACTCTCAGTTCAACTCCTTCCGTGGAGTGGAAGTAATCTTCCGAATCTTCAACGGTACGATCAACAAAGGAGACAAGATCAAATTCGTAAATACCGGCAAAGAATACTACGCCGACGAAATAGGCATTTTGGGGATCAATCAGATTCCTCAGCAAACCATGAGTGCAGGAAATGTGGGTTATCTCATTTCCGGGATCAAAGTAGCCAAAGAGGTCAAAGTGGGGGATACGATTACCCATGTGAAAAACCCATGTAAAGATGCGATCAAGGGTTTCGAAAACGTGAAACCGATGGTTTTTGCGGGGATTTACCCGGTAGATACCACAGAATTCGAAGAACTGAGAGCTTCCATGGAAAAGCTCCAATTGAACGATGCCTCTTTGGTATGGGAACCTGAAACTTCTGCCGCTTTGGGCTTTGGTTTCCGATGCGGATTCTTAGGCATGCTCCACATGGAAATTGTGCAGGAGCGTTTGGAGCGGGAGTTTGACATGACGGTGATCACCACGGTGCCATCGGTGCAGTTCCGTGCCATCATGACCAATGGCTCCGTTCAGCTGATCAATGCCCCGAGCGATATGCCTGATCCTACCAAGATGGATCACATCGAGGAGCCTTTTGTAAAGGCCTCGATTATCACGGCTGCAGAATATGTTGGACCGGTGATTCAGTTGTGCATGGAGAAGCGGGGTCAGATCAAAAATCAGGTTTATCTGACCGCTGATCGGGTCGAATTGCAGTTTGACATGCCTTTGGCAGAGATCGTTTTCGATTTCTTCGATAAGCTCAAGACCATTTCCAGAGGCTATGCTTCTTTGGATTATGAATTGAAAGGTTTCCAACAGTCCCACATGGTGCGATTGGATATCATGCTCAACGGCGAGCCTGTGGATGCGCTTTCTGCTGTCGTTCACCGAGACAAAGCCTACGAATGGGGTAAGAGACTCTGCGAAAAGCTGAGAGAATTGGTTCCGAGACAGATGTTTGAGATTGCGATTCAGGCAGCGATAGGGCAGAAAATCATTGCCAGAGAGACCATCAAAGCCCTTCGTAAAAACGTGTTGGCGAAGTGTTACGGCGGTGATATTTCCCGAAAGAGAAAGCTTCTTGAAAAGCAGAAGAAAGGTAAAAAACGCATGAGACAAGTAGGCAATGTCGAGGTGCCTCAGGAGGCGTTTATGGCGGTGCTTAAATTAGATTAGGAAATTTAGGATCGTTTTCTGTTCAATATTCGATGTTCATCATTCGATATTCGTAATTAAGGGCATGGAAAGGAAATTTGACTTAGAAGACCGATTAATTGAGTTTGCTTCTCAAATAATTCTTTTTACCGACTCAGTAAAGCCAACTAAGGCTGGTAATCATATAAGTGGGCAACTGTTAAGAAGTGGAACAAGTCCGGCTTTAAATTATGGTGAAGCTCAATCCGGAGAATCTAGAAGAGATTTTTTTCACAAAATAAAAGTAATTCTTAAAGAGCTTCGAGAAAGTCGAATTGCTTTGAAAATAATTGAAAAGTCCAAGTTGCATGAGGATATTGAGTTTTTGCAAAAACTGAAAAATGAATGTAATCAGCTGATTTCAATTTTTGTAAAAAGTGTTGAAACTGCTGAAAAGAACAATAAAATTTAAAATATCGAATATCGAATATCGAATATCGAATATCGAATATCGAATATCGAATATCATTACTTAAAAGCACTCTTGATGTACACGCTAATCGACGGAAAAAAAACCTCCCAAGATATTAAAAACGAAATCGCCTCCCGCGTCTCAGAAATCAAAGCCGAAGGAGGAAAAACTCCTCATTTGGCGGCGGTTTTGGTTGGAAATGATGGTGCAAGTCAGACCTACGTGGGAGCGAAAGTGAAGGCCTGTGAAGAGGTAGGTTTTAAATCCACTTTGGTTCGCTTAGAAGATACTGTTTCTGAGGAAGAATTACTTCAAGTGGTGGAGGATATCAATACCAATCCGGATATCGACGGCCTGATTGTTCAGCTTCCTCTTCCCAAACACATCTCTGTAGATAAGGTGACCAATAAAATCAAGCCCGAAAAGGACGTGGACGGATTTACTCCTGCCAATGTGGGTCGAATGACCTTGAACTGGCCTGCTTATGTGGCTGCGACTCCTTATGGAATCGTGGAGCTTCTCAAGCGATACAATATTGAAACATCCGGAAAAAACTGTGTGGTAATCGGCCGAAGCCATATTGTGGGCAGTCCGATGAGTATCCTGATGGCAAGAAACGGCTATCCAGGAAATGCCACGGTGACGTTAACGCATAGCCGTACCAAGAACCTCCCTGAGATTACCAAAACAGCGGATATTCTAATCGTGGCCATTGGAAAGCCCGAGTTTGTGACCGCAGACATGGTCAAGCCGGGGGCAGTGGTGATTGACGTGGGAATTCACCGAATTGAGGATGCCAGCAAGAAATCCGGCTTCCGCCTAATCGGGGATGTGAAGTTTGACGAAGTCGCTCCTTTAGCCTCAGCAATCACTCCTGTTCCGGGTGGTGTTGGGCCAATGACCATTGCGGCTTTGCTTTACAATACCCTTCAATCTGCCGAAAAGAAGGTTTTTGGCTAAATCCGAAAAAAAGTCAATAAAAGCTCAGCTTGCTGTTGCATGGAATAGGGGAGCTTTCTACTTTTGCAGACCCTAAAACGCGCATGTGGTGAAACTGGTAGACACGCCACTTTGAGGGGGTGGTGCCCGTTCGGGTGTGGAAGTTCGAATCTTCTCATGCGCACTCTAAATGCCTTTACAAGATGTAAAGGCATTTTTTTTTATTCAGGAGTTACGCTTTGCAAAAAAGCAGAAGTTTATAGTGAGAAATGGGTGTATTTGGTGGATATCAAATTTGGATAATCTTGGAATTTCCCACCATTTCTATTTGGCCAATTTTCAGATTGGGACAGTTTTTTATTTCGATCACCGTGTCCACCAATCTGCCTCCTTCAAAAACGCCCGAAACGTCCTCAATCAATCCTCTGTTTTCCTTCAGGACATTTCCTTTCATGGTGAAATTGCGTTGCTTGTTGATCAGGAAAGTGCCGCCTGAGGTTTTATTGTCCGAGAAGACCTGCTCGAATCCATATTTATGGCTGTATTCCGTCTTGATGTGAAATGCGATCTCACATCCGTTAAACTCGTTGTTGATGACTTTATTTCCAATGGAATGGCAGAAATACCCATTTACACCAAATGCACCCAATCCCACTAGATTAAGGCCGCTGTTTCCTCCTGTGACTACATTGTCACTGATCAAATTGTCAAAACCTCCTCCCCATAGACTCAGACCATGCCCTGGCTTGCCCTGATTGTTTGGGAGTCCTTTGATTTTGGATCCGGAAATTGTGCATTGATAAAAACCCGAAACCAGAGCTACTTCGGTTCCCGGGGCCAAATCAAGTTTTTTACTTTTCAAGCCAAGTTTGAGAGATTGGCCGGAATTGAAGGTTTCGAAGCTTGAGATTTCCGAATAGAAATATTCGAAGGGGCCACTTTCTACTACCAGCAAAAAGCGGGTGGGATCTCCTACGAAATCGGCCTGTACTCTTTTTTCTCCGTAGCCTCCCCCTGCCTGCTGCTCAATAAACCAAAGGCTATCCAGCTCTACCTGATATTCATTTCCATGTTTTTGTGCTTTGCTCACATAGGATTTGCAGATTACCGGTAACAATCCGAGATTGTTGGCATAGGAATCATATCCCAGTCCCTCCTCAATCACGTCAATAATCTGATTATCTATCAACTGCAAACCTTTAGAAATTGACTTTCGGTTGGATGAGGCTTGAATTCCAGTATTAAAACCTTTACCGGTTGTAACGCCTTGAATGATGCATTTTTCCAAGACTTGGCTGATTCGGACGCCATTGTCTGCGTAGGCAGCTTCAATATGGGCTCCGTTAATCTCGACATTCTTTGCTTTTTCGATGAAAATTCCAGCTCTCAAATTGGCATCCGAATGAATTTGAAGATCTTTTACCTCAAGTGATGCATCCAAATGATCCAGGGTGATCGGGTTTCTGCTTTTTTCCAATGCCCCTAGGTGAAACGACACTTGTTCGAAAATCTGATCCCGGCTGGATGACGGCACATTGTCAATGAGAATATTGATCAGTTTTATTCCATGGACCTTGCTGACAATTTTATTAAATCCGGGAGTGGAATCATTCTTGATTCCGATAAGAGTTCCAGAACCGAAAAGCATGGCAAATTGCTGGTACCAAAGCGGATTCACCCCATTGGCCTGATACAGGAGGTAGGTGCCGTCGGGAATGAAAAGATTGGTTTTGGAAAGGTCTTTGGTTAAAAAATCGGGCTGGCCGATGTAGCTTTTTGCAGGCTCCACAGATTTGATTCCATGCTTCACCTTGATGATTTTTACTGATTGGTCAAAGGTAATCCAGTAGCCATCACCTTTAGGTTCGGCTTGTCCGGGATAATAACACCCTCTATACCTGAGTCCCTCTATTTGGGAATCAATCGGGGCCACCCCTAAGTCGAGAATGTTGGTGAATTCCTTTGGTTTTTGAAAAATACCGGCCCCAAGGCTGGCCGCTACTCCGGGTTTGAAGACAGTTTTTACTTCCTGGATATCCGGCGAATTGATTTCCAGTTTTGAAGCGATGAGCTGTAGCATTGTGTCACTTAGATCAATTTCTCCAGATGCCTCAAAAAGTCCATCTATCTTTAGTTTAAATTTTCTTAAAGTCATGGTGTGGTGAAAGTTTAAAATGATATCGACTTAACAATCAAAGCTTTTCAAAGCAATATAAATTAAATTTGACTAGTTTTCTCAAAAGGAACAAGGCATGTTCATTCAGAGGAAAATTGATTTTTAGGAGATGGTTCGGGTAAGGAATCAGCTAATGGGTGGCGTATTTTCCTGGGTAGCTGGGGCGGCGATTTCGGCCATGCTCAGCCCATGGGAAAGCGGGCCAAAGGCTGAAGTGCCGAAAAGGCTAAAGGAAAATAGATTTTTCCGGTGATTTTAGCGTCTTGGTGTTGAAGTAGATTTATCCATTCAGGCCTTGTTTAGGGGAGGAATTGGTACAAAAAGTCTTTCAATTTTTGATCAGCGGATTTTGGATGCATTTAATTTTCGCTACTTTTTGTGTCTTAATCGGTCCCTATGAAAAAAATATTCCTCCCGTTGGTGTTTGCCCTTTTTGGAGCAATTTGCCCACTTTTTTCTCAAACTCCACAATTCCCCATAGTACAGGGTTATGGTGGGATTTATGAGATTCCTGATGCTACAGAGCGTCCCGATCCCTCTTTGGAGTACAATGTGCTTATTGACCTTTCGACCCCAGGGGATAATCCCAAGGAAATCTCACGCTGGGTGGACAATATCGCCCGAATGATGAATCTGCACGGCCTGGCGGGGGTGCCAAAAGAAAGATTGAAAGTGAAGGTAATCGTCCATGGTGGAGCGATTTTCACCCTGTTGAATGATGAGAATTATGCTCAGCGCAACGAAGTCAATAACCCCAATCTGCCCGTTTACGAAGCACTTCAGCAAGCAGGAGCGGATATCATGGTTTGCGGTCAATCCTTGATTGTTCGAAATCTGAAAACTTCAGACCTTTGGCCCGAGGTAAGAGTTTCACACTCTGCGATGACAGCGATCACCACGTATGTGCCGCAAGGATATATTTTATTGAAGTTTTGATCAGCTTGGAATAGAAATTGGTCCAAGAAAGGTTCCACAAAAAAGGCGAACCCTTGACTACCATTACCTCCACAGGCCGAAAGGTCGTATTTGGTTTTTTTGTAGCGACCATTTTATTGATTTCGGTGGCGAGCCTCACCTACATTTCACTGAATCGGCTGGTGGAATCGGTGGATCAGCTTGCCCAGCCCAACCAAAAACTGAACTTGTTGAACTCCCTGCAGGAGGAGGTCTTCAAAATTACACAGATAGGTTCGGAAAGTGCCCCCAATGATGTCCGGATCAAAGACTCGACCATCCTTTTTCTGGAAACCAAGCTATCCCTTTTGGACACTCTTTCCTCGGATACCGTGGAAACGCGCTCGATACAGTCTATCCGGGAAAACTTAGCCTTATTGATCAATGGCTACCAGGATCTTTACGAGGTAAAAAGAAGCCTTTCCAACCGGAATTTTTCACAGGAAGCACTTCGAAGGCTCGAAATCAGCATTCAAAGAAGGGCTCTGGCTATGGAAACACAGCCGCTTAGAGAATTGAACCCAAGGCAACTACGGGACACAGAGATTCAGCAGCAGGCACAAGCCAATCTGGAAGGGCAGTCCAGTGTGTTCAATGCCGACGAAGAACGAATCAGCGGATACCTTCAGCAGATTCAAAAGCAAAATTCAGAAGGTAATTCTCAGGCGAAGACAGTCAGCTTGGACAGTGTGCTGTATTCTTTGAGCCGGGTAATGGGACGAATCTATCGGGAGGAATCGGTACAGAGGCAGAAACTCGCCCGGCTCGAATCGGATATTTTTCAAAAACAGGCGGCATTGACCTCCACCATTCAGGAATTGATCGGGGACCTTCAAACCCAAACTATCCGATTGTCCAATGAACAAAGCCAACAGGCCTCAAGCCTGGTATCAGACGTTACCTTTTTCCTGATTCTGGTTATCATTTTGGCTGTTTTATCCACCTTGGCTTTGAGCTATTCCATTCTCAAAGAGATCCGGATCAACAGACGCTATCAGGAGGATTTGGAGGTATCCCGGAAAAAGTCGGATGAATTGGCGCGGTCTAAACAAGAGTTTTTGGCCAATATGAGCCATGAAATCCGTAATCCATTGCATCTGATTCAGGGATATGGAAATGTACTCCAAAAGACACCCTTGAATTCCGATCAGCTTTCCCATCTTCAAATGATCGGTTTTGCTTCCGATACGCTAAAGGAAATCGTGGACGATATTCTTGATTTCTCCAAGTTGGAGGCAGGTAAACTCAAGCTGGATACCTACCCTTTTGACCCGATAGCCCTTTTTGAAAACATCCAAAATTTCTTTGAGCTTAGTGCAATAGAAAAGAAATTGAGGTTTAAGTGGAGAATTGAGCTGCCTGAAAATCAATGCCTGATCGGAGATGAGCTCCGTCTTAAGCAAATCCTAAACAATCTGCTGAGTAATGCATTCAAATTCACCAAAGAAGGCAGCATAGAGGTGGGAGTAAAGTGGATGTCGGATTTCCTGGAGCTGGAAGTGAAGGATTCGGGAATTGGGATGAAGCCCCAGGAATTGGAAAAGGTGTTTGAGGAGTTTGATCAGGCTGATACCTCCGTCTCCAGAAAATTTGGAGGTACTGGGCTGGGATTGGCAATTGTCAAGCGATTGGTGGATTTGATGCAAGGTCAACTCCAAGTGGAAAGTGAATATGGGAAGGGTACGCTGATGAAAGTACGAATTCCGATGAAAACCAGCCCAATGCCCGAATGGACTGGAACCACGACCAATGCGGAGTCCGTAGATTTGGCAGGAATGCGGGTGCTGTTGGTGGATGACGATAGGGTGGGACTCAAATATCTCCAACTGGTACTGGAGTATTTTGGGGCCGAGGTGAAAAGCTATCATGGAGGGGTTTCCTTTAGAGATTCTTTTTCGGCGGAGTCCTTTGATTTGGCTCTGATTGATATTCAGATGCCCGAGTTTTCCGGCTATGATGTAGTAAAGTCTCTCAAATCCTTGGACTTTTATGCCCAGCTTCCCGTGCTGGCCATGACAGCGAATGTCTTCGTAGAGGAAAAAGAAAAACTCCAAAATCAGGGATTCGAGGATGTGATTTTGAAACCTTTTCAAGAAAAAGAGCTAATCGAAAAGCTCAACGTTTTATTTCCCGAAAGGGCTGAAATACGGCAGGTTGAAGACCGTTTAGTTCCGGAGGATTTTTCCTCTCCTTTTCACCTTGGAGACCTGAAAAAGTTTTGCATGGATGATGAGGACCTGCTTGAGGATATTCTTAAAGATCTGATTCGCACCACCGAAGCTGATCTTGTCAAGCTCAACAAAGCCAGACTGAATGACCGTTGGGATGAAATTCTCGAAATCTGCCATCAGCTAGGCAGCCGCCTGGGACAGATCAAAAGTCCGGCTAGCCCATTTGCCCGCAAGGTGGAAAACAGCCTTAAAATCAACAACAAATCCGGAATCATGGAGCCGCTCAATTCCTTGGATGAACTCACCCGAGTGACGCTCATGGCGCTTAAGGAAAAGATCAATCAGGACGCCTGATTTATTCTAAGCCGTATTTTTCCATTTTGCTATATAGGGTCTTCCTATCCATTTTCAGGATTTTTGCTGTTTTTGATTTATTGTATCGGGTGTCTTGGAGGACTTTTAGAATCATTTCTTTTTCCTGTTCCTGAAAATGTGCCTTGAAATCACCTGTAGGAATCAAATGCCCGTTGGAGGGTTGATTCAGGAGAACAGGCTGAACTGTAGGGTAGTCGTTCGTTTCACCAACCTGTGAATCGACCAATTCAGAAGGCAGGGCCTCCTTTTCGATTCGGTCTCCTGCACTGAGTAGTACTGCCCGGTTGATCATGTTTCGGAGTTCTCGAAGATTTCCCGGCCAATCATAGGAGTAAAAGATTTCCCAAACTTCAGGCGAAAGATTTTTGATGGATTTCTGCAGTCGTTGATTACTTTCTTCAATGAAGTTTTGGACAAAATGCTCCAAATCTGTTTTTCTGCCCCTTAATGGGATGGCATGAAGGGTGAATTCATTCAGGCGATGGTACAAATCTTCTCTGAAAAGTCCCTCTCCGGATTGGGAAAGTAGGTTTTCATTGGTGGCGGCAATGATTCGAACATCTATCTCGATCTCCTTATTGCCTCCGATTTTCCGGATTTTCCGCTCTTGAATGGCTCTCAGTAGCTGGATTTGCACTTCATAGCTCAAGTTGCCGATTTCGTCAAGAAAGAGGGTTCCACCTTTAGCCATTTCAAAATGACCGGTTTTATTGTCCAAAGCCCCGGTGAAGGCCCCTTTCACATGGCCAAAAAGTTCTGATCCTGCCAAATCTTTTGGGAGGGCACCACAGTCAATGGCCACAAAAGGCCCGTTTTTCCGGGTAGAGAATTGATGAATCCGTTTGGAAATCAGTTCTTTTCCAGTACCTGTCTCTCCAAATACGAGCACACTCAGATCCGTTGGTGCTACCAGTTGGATATGTTTTTCCAATTTTTCTGCATCCTGGGAAGTCCCTACCACATAAGAAGAAAGGGAACTGGGAGGAGTTTTTACTGCTGTTGAGCCTGTCGCTTCTGATGTGGTGGAAGTAGAAATGATCTTCTGCGAAAGCGATTCCCTCACCGTGGCCAGCAGCTCGTCGGGATTGATGGGCTTGGTGATGTATTCAAACGCTCCCAGCTTCATGGCCTTGATTGCAATACGTATATCCGAATAGTGGGTAATCAGGATAATCTGCATGTGGGGAAATTTCTCTTTGGCCCACTGAAGAAGCTCCATGCCTGTTCCGTCCGGCAAGCGAAAATCTGCAATGGTCAGATCGATTTTTTCTGTGGAAAGTAAGTTTTGGGCCTCTTTCACTTTGGCACAGGCAGCCACTTGAAACCCGTTTTTCTCCAAAAAATTTTTAACTATTCTTGAATAAGTCAAATCATCCTCGACTAATAAGATATGAGCCATGCTTTTCGATTTTTTAAATTTAGGTTACAAAAAAAGCACCAGACAAATGTCCAGTGCTTTTTTATTGAAGGTTTCTATCACCTTATTGAGTCAAATGCTTTTCCGCGAAGATGCCCAGTACCTGGATAAATTGCGTATCAGGCCCATTATTTCGACTTCATTCAGGCGGAAAATGCATTTATTTTATTTCATTTCCTTCTGGATCGTAGTTTTTGTCCATTTTGGTACCCTCTGCATTGGCAAAGGTGATCTTAAAATAAACAGTTCCGTCTTCCTTGGTGATCTTCCAAGCTTCTGCCACAGCAGCACCTTGAAGAGATTCGTCACCGACGATGGCTGTTTTTACTGGTTCTGGAAGCTCATCTGGATTGATTTGAACTTTTTCTTCCTGAAGGATGATTTCCATGGATTCAGTAGCTACTGCGGCTACTGCTGGTTGAACAAAGGCAGCACCAGCTACCAAAAGGGCGGACATTAAAATGGTCTTTTTCATGTTTTTTTGTGGTTTTGGTTTACTTGCATCAGTACCTTTCGATTTCAAAGTCTCTACCTTAGTGTAAGAGCTGCTTATCAGGCGAATAGGATGAGGCAATTGTTTTCATTTACAAATCATCAGAGTCCGGATTCTGATTTCGGAAGCGTATCTTCCAAAGATGTTAACCATATCGCCAAAGCCGTACCAAGTGTCCCCAAAGCCAGATTTGAAGGTTTTTTAGGAAATAAGCTGGGGAGAACTGTGGAAAAGTTCCGCAATTTGTGTGTGAAAAATGGATAAGTTGGCTTGGATGCTAAGTTCACTTCTACAGTAAGCCATAGATTATTCCATTCAAGAGAACTTTTTAACAGGAATAAATCTTTTAAAAACACTTACCTTTGAATTCTCAAAAGAACCTTCGTCTTTCTCCATGAGTGATGCTATCAAACACGAGTGCGGAATTGCCTTAATCAGGCTCCGAAAACCCACTCAATATTACATCGATAAATACGGAACAGCCTCATTTGCAGCCAACCGACTCTATGTCCTGATGCAAAAGCAGCTCAACAGGGGACAAGACGGCGCAGGAGTCGCCAACATTAAAATCAACACCAAACCGGGGACCCGCTACATCAGCCGGTACCGATCCATTGAGCCTTCTGCAGTCAATGATATTTTTGATAAAATCGGAAAAAAGTACAAAAAGGCGAAAAAGATCGGTGGTCACGATGCCCTGAGTGACGGGGAATGGCTCAAGGAAAACATCGCCTTCTCAGGGGAAGTTTGGCTGGGACACCTCCGCTACGGAACCCACGGGGAAAACAGCATCGAAACCTGCCATCCTTTCCTCAAACAGAACAACTGGAGAAGCCGAAACCTCGTCATGGCGGGCAACTTCAACATGACCAACAACGAAGAGCTTTTTAATCGACTTGTCCAATTGGGTCAGCATCCCAAAGAAAAAACAGATACCGTCACCGTGATGGAAAAAATCGGTCACTTTTTGGACGAGGAAAACCAGCGGATTTTTGACAAGTACAAGCATCAATATACCAACGAGCAGCTTACGCACATCATTGAAGATGAACTGGATGTGGCAAGAATTCTGAGAAGATCCTGTCGGGATTTTGACGGTGGATATGCCATGGCCGGAATGATCGGAAACGGGTCCTCCTTCGTGGTACGAGATCCTTCAGGAATCCGTCCGGCCTTCTACTACGCAGATGATGAGGTGGTGGTGATTGCCTCTGAGAAGCCTGCGATCAAATCCGCATTCAATATTGATTTCAAAGCCATCAAGGAAATACAACCCGGACATGCCATTGTGATCAATAAGGATGGTTCCTACGCAGAGGAGGAGATCTTGCCAGCCAGAGAAAAGAAATCCTGCTCCTTTGAGCGGATCTATTTCTCCCGAGGAACAGATCCGAATATCTATCAGGAAAGGAAGAATTTGGGTAAGGCTTTGATCCCTCAGATACTGAAGGCGATTGACTTTGACCTGAAAAACACGGTTTTTTCTTACATCCCCAACACTGCAGAAACCGCCTTCTTGGGCATGATCGAGGGTCTGGACGAATACCTGGTGACCAAAAGAAAAGAAGTTTTGCTCGACGGAAAGCCGCATGTGGGAGACTTGGACGAGTTGCTCAGCTTCCGGCCACGAGTGGAAAAGTTGGTCAGCAAGGATGTCAAGCTCAGGACCTTTATCACCAACGATGAGGATAGGGATAGCATGGTGGCAAGTGTGTATGATACAACCTATGAGGTGATCCGTCCGGGAGTAGATACGCTGGTAGTGATTGATGACAGCATTGTCCGTGGGACTACTCTGGAGAAAAGCATTCTGACCACCTTGGACAAGTTGAATCCCAAGCGGATAGTGATCGTATCTTCCGCTCCTCAAATCCGTTACCCGGATTGCTATGGAATTGACATGTCCCGAATGAAGGAATTCATTGCTTTCCGTGCGGCGATTGCCCTGATCAAAGAACGAAAGATGGAGAATGTGCTGGACGAAGTGTACGAGCAGTGTGTGGCCAACCCCAATTCCTTGGAAAACTTTGTCAAAGGGGTGTACAGCAACTTCAGTGATGAAGAGATTTCGGATAAGGTCGCCGAAATCGTGACTACGCCGGAGATTCGGGCGGAGGTAAAAGTGATTTTCCAAACAGTAGATAACCTGCACAGATGCATTCCCAATCACTTGGGAGACTGGTACTTTACCGGAGATTATCCGACCACAGGCGGTATGCGGGTAGTAAACCGCGCCTTTGCCAACTACATGGAGGGCAAAGTGGTCAGAGCCTATTAATTTGAAATAAAAAATTTGAAATTTGAAAAGCCCATGAATCCACAGATTCAGGGGCTTTTTGTTGGAATAAGGTTTTAGAATTTTTTCAAGAGAAGTTAAGTTAATCAATAGGCTGGATGCATTTTGAATTAAATTTTAAGTATTGAAAATCAATAGCTCAGAAAATTTTGAATAAAAATTATTTCGTTTGAGTTTGTTTTTTGAGATGGGATACCCTTTCTTGCCTAAGAAATTTTTATGGCCGTAAAAAATTCGTTTTCAACCTAAGTAAAATCAATCTTTTCAAAACCTTTTAAAAATGAAAAATAATTTCAGATCAAAACAGATCAAAACAGATCAAAACAGATCAAAACAGATCAAATTTTAATGGCTAGAAACATAGCCTTTTCTGGAATTTTATTCGTCATATTATTTTCCTGTCAAGGTCCTTCAAATACCTCCAAGACCCAAATTTCCTCAAAAGAACCAAGTGTTGCAGGAGAGGGAGGTGTAATTTCCACAGTTTCCTTTTTTCCTTCAGACACCGCAATCTGGTTGGGTTTGGAAGATCAAGCTGAATTTATTCATGTGATTTCCAATCGGGAGGAACTGGATTTTGAAGTGCTTAAAGTAGGTGAGAAACCAGTTTTTGAAGAAGAAACTGAGATTTTGGTTAAAAACTTCGATTTGAAAAAAGAATCGGTCATCGGAAATTTTACTGAGTATTTAGGTAATGATTTTAGAGTAATTTCAGAGGAAGGCAAAACGCATAAATTAGCATTCGAAAATCTAAATGCAGTTAGTTTGGATGGACTTGCCCTCGAAGCATTGACGCTGAAGGAATTTAAAAATCGATATCCCAAGGCATATCAAGTAAGAAATTTTGGAACCAAGAGTGATGCAAAACTGATCGCCAATGTTCCTGATTCTTTGCCTTCAAGCTTAGATTATTCTTATTTATTTCTTAAGGACAAAGCAGAACTACGCCTTTTTTGGGTAGAAGGTAGCTTGATCGAAGCCTACCTTGTTTTTGGTCAGCAGCAGCGTGGGGAGTAGTAATTTAAATTCTCAAAAAACGATGAAAAACATAGTGACCCAATTATTGCTTTTTGGATTTCTTGCCAGTTGTTCGCTCTTGGAAAGAAAAGAATACACTTACACTTTTGAAAAAATCAATGAAAATGAAATTGGAGTTGATTTCACCAAAATCAATCCAGGGCCTTGGGATACTCTAATGTTTGTTGCACCTTATGCTACAGCAGAGCAGATAGATTTAGGCTATTCAGATAGCGAGTATTTGGCCTTTCATTCAGGAGCAGATTTCTACATTGTTGTGGGCTTTTTGGAGAAAGGGAATCTTAATGGATATACCTTGGCAACAAGAGAAGCAGATTTTGATCAGCTTTTCAATGGATCGGAATCTACTTTTGTCAAGAAAATTCCAAGATCACAGGCGATTTTCAGATTTATCAAGCAGGAAGATGGTAGTTACCAGTTGAAGAATTAGACAATTCGGTAGGTTTTAAATCCCCTTATCTATTCAATTTACTGAAAAAATTTAAAAGCCTCTGAATCTATGGATTCAGAGGCTTTTTTGTTGGATGGGGTTAGGCATTTAGATCAATTGACTTAATTTCAGGATTGAAAAAAATGCCTTAAAACTTTATGGAAATAAACGTACCCCTTCTAAAGCAAATCTGTGAAATCGCCGGCGCTCCGGGCTTTGAAAAACGAGTTCGTGATCTGGTGGTCTACTTGGTCACTCCTTTAGCCGACGAAGTCAAAACCGATAATCTGGGCAATGTCATTGCCATCAAAAAAGGCAAGAGAAACCCGGACGGAAAGCGGGTAATGGTCGCTGCCCACTTGGATGAGATCGGCTTTATCGTCACTCATATTGACGAGCAGGGCTTTTTGAGATTTCATACCTTGGGTGGATTTGACCCCAAGACCCTGACCGCGCAGCGGGTGATTGTCCATGGGAAAAAAGACTTGGTAGGAGTGATGGGCAGTAAGCCTATCCATGTGATGAGTCAGGAGGAGCGAAATAAACTTCCCAAAACCACCGACTTTTTTATTGACTTGGGAATGCCTAAAGAGGAAGTGGAAAAATACATTTCTATCGGTGATCCAGTGACCCGGGATCGGGAACTGATCGAAATGGGCGACTGCGTCAACTGCAAATCAATAGACAACCGGGTAGCGGTATTTATCCTAATTGAGGCTTTAAAAATGCTGGAAAATCCTGCCTATGATGTCTATGCCACGTTTACCGTTCAGGAGGAAGTAGGGATTCGGGGAGCCAATGTAGCTGCGCACAGCATCAATCCCGATTTTGGAATTGCCTTGGATACGACCATTGCCTTTGATGTTCCTGGGGCTCAGGCCCATGAGAAAGTCACCGAATTGGGTAAAGGAACCGCCATCAAAATCATGGATGCCATGACGATCTGCGACTACCGCATGGTGGAGTTTATGAAGCAAACCGCTGACAAGGAAGCCATCACTTGGCAACCGGAAATCCTGACGGCAGGAGGCACAGATACTGCCGGAGTGCAGCGGATGGGCAAGCAGGGAGCGATTGCCGGGGCGATTTCCATCCCAACCCGTCATTTACATCAGGTGATTGAGATGGCGCATAAAAAGGATATTGCCGATTCGATTTCGCTTTTGGTGGCTTGCTTGGAGCAGGTCGATAGCTACGATTGGAGTCATTGATTCAAGTCTGCTTCAATATTCATCATTCAGTGTTCGGTATTCGATATTTTAAAGCCTTTAATTTCGAATATCGAATAAAGAATATCGAATGTTGAAGTAGTTTAAAAATCTCCGTGGTCTGTGTCCTCACAGACCACTTTACTTACAAGCCATGAAAACCCACATTTTATTTATCGCCATCCTCTTCTTTTTCTCCTGCCAAAAAGCTGAAAAGGAACAAATCACCACTGAATCCACAGACTCAGAATGGCAAGTGCTGTTCAACGGAAAGGATCTCACAGGCTGGACTCCAAAAATCCATCACCACGAAGTTGGGGACAATTATGCCAACACCTTTCGTGTGGAAGAGGGAGCGATTGCAGTGAATTATGATGGGTATGGGGGTTTTGAAGATCGTTTTGGACATCTGTTTTACGAAAAGCCATTTTCCCGATTTCACCTCGTTTGGGAGTATCGGTTTACCGAGCAGTTTCTGGAATCGGCGCCAAGCTACACTTTCCGTAATTCCGGGGTAATGTTTCATTCCCAGGCTCCTGAGACTATTTTGAAGGAGCAGGATTGGCCAATATCCGTGGAATATCAAATGCTGGCAGAGGAAAAGGAAGGAGAACCCCGGCCTACTGGAAATATGTGCAGCCCGGGAACAGATGTGGTTTTCGAAGGAAAAATCGATGAGCGGCATTGCATCAATTCCAGTTCTCCCACTTTCCAATGGGACGAATGGGTGAAGGCCGAACTGATTGTTTACGAAGACTCGATTGTCCATCATTTGGTCAATGGGGATACGGTTTTGACTTACAGTTTTCCTCAGATTGGCGGAGGAGTAGCCAATCGGTTTGATCCGGCGGTCAAAGTGGATGGGACTCCATTGAAGTCAGGCTATATCGGTTTACAAAGCGAGGGTCAGGGAGTGCTTTTCAGAAATATTCGGATCCGGGAGCTTTGAATTTTAGGTTTCTACCTTCATTGCGTTTTTCTTGAAAAAAGTCTTCCCAACTCTGCCGATGTGTGAAAGTAGGTCTGGACTGCTTTGGATAAAATGCAAGGCAGAAAGGTCAATTTGGTAAGGGAGCAGCAAATCATCCAATTCATTTTCAATTTGAAGTAATTCTGAAAAGTCTACCTTTTCTCCTTGAATCACCAAGTCGATATCGGAGTTGGGCCGGAAATTTCCTTTGGCCCTCGATCCATAAACAATCACCTTTTCCACATGGGGATGTCGTTGGAAAATGGCCTGGATTTTTTGAATCACCTTTTCAGAAAGTCCGAATTTATCCATGATCCTGTTTTTGGAGTTTGGAGAGTTTGCCCTCCAGATCTTTCAATAAGCCAAAGTAAACCATCTTGATTTGGGCTGAGATTTCCGTCGCAACTTCCTCATTATAGGTATGGGAAGATTGATTTCTGCTTTTGATCATCTCCATCCAGCTTTCACCATCCTCGATAAGACCTCTTCTGAAGGCCTCTCTAGTTGCATCCCTTGAGCCAGTAATGCTTGAATTGCCCTGATGGACAAAGTAATCCTTCAAGATATTCCAAGCCAATTCATGGGTAAACTCAAAGGCTTGAATCAATCCTTGTTGCTCCAAAGAACTCAATTCCCTCTTTTTGGAAAGGGCTACAGCCTGCTCCAATTGAGTGAGTGCTTTGGAATAGTGACTTAGCCTTTGATGCCATCGGATATCTTCCTCCATAAATGAAATTTAGAGGATTTATTTATTGCTTTCCAGTTTTAGTTCAAAAAGAAGTTGATTTATTAACCCATAAAAATGAATAACTTGATATTCATAAGGCCAAAAATAAATTGGCTTCCTAGCCCCATTTGAAACCACCTCCTTTGAAAATATGAAAAGAATCCTTCCCATCGCCGTTATTGCTGTTGTTGCTTTAGTCGCCTGCTCCAAAGAAGAAACCCACTATCAATTTCAGGTTTCTGATCTCGAACCCAACCTGATCCAACTCGCTTCGGATGAATTTCAGGGAAGGAGGCCTTTCACTGAAGGGGAAGAGATTACGGTGAAGTTTCTGGAGGATGAATTCAAAAAAATGGGTCTGGAGCCTGGAAATGGAGATTCCTACTATCAGGATGTTCCCATGGTGTCCATAGTCAGCAGGTCTGCCGAAACAATGGAGCTCAAAAATTCCAATTCCACGGTTTCTCTCAAAGGCTTTGAGGACTTTGTGATTTGGACTCAAAAGACGGATTCTCTGGTAGAAATTTCCGATGCTGAGGTGGTATTTGCTGGTTTCGGAATCGTGGCCCCTGAATACGGTTGGAATGACTATGCCGGCTTGGATGTCAAAGGTAAAATCGTGGTTGTACTGGTCAATGACCCGGGTTTCGGTACCGAAGACGCCTCCTTTTTCAAGGGAAATACCATGACCTATTACGGTCGCTGGACTTACAAGTATGAAGAAGCTGCTCGTCAGGGAGCCTTGGGTTGCCTGATTGTCCACAACACCATTCCGGCAGGGTATGGCTTTAATGTGGTTCAAGGTAAGCACCATCAGCCGATTTTGTATTTGGATGATCGGGGAAAGGAAAATTACAAACTGGGATTTGAGGGTTGGTTGACTTTGCCTTCCGCCAAGAAGCTTTTTGAATTGGCAGGAAAAAATGACTCTGAACTTTTGGCAGCAGCCAGAAAGCCAGGTTTTGAGGGCATGTATTTGGGAGTCAATCTTTCCGCATCCATTGTGGTGGAGGCCGAATACAACGTTTCCCAAAACGTGATGGCCAAACTCACCGGAAAGACTAAACCCGAGGAATACATCATTTACTCCGCGCATTGGGATCATTTCGGAATCGGAAAACCCGACGAAACCGGGGACAGCATTTATAACGGAGCTTTGGATAATGCCTCCGGAACTGCAGCCCTTTTAGCCTTGGCCAAGGCATTTACAACCGACCAAAAACCCGACCGATCGGTGATTTTCCTGGCAGTGACTGCAGAAGAACAGGGACTTTGGGGTTCGGCCTACTATGCCGAAAACCCGATTTATCCCAAGGAAAAGACCGTCGCCAATATCAATATGGACGGGATCAATCCTTATGGCAAGATGAAGGACGTGTCCATCATCGGTTCTGGACAATCCGAAATGGAAGACCTGCTCAATGTGGAACTGGAGAAATTGGGCCGCTACAGTGCACCCGAACCCAATCCCGTGGCGGGCTACTACTTCCGTTCCGACCATTTCAACTTTGCCAAGATCGGAATCCCCGCCTTGTATTTCGGTACAGGAATCGACCATGTGGAAAAAGGAAAGGAATACGGCAAATCCCTTCAGGATGAATACGTGGCGGTCTATTACCACAAGCCTTCTGATGAATACAACACCAGCCGCTGGAATCTGGATGGTGCCGTAGACGATGTCCAAGTCCTCTACAACGTAGGAAAAAGCTTGGCCAACTCCGACGGATGGCCCAACTGGAAAGAAGGCTCGGAGTTTAAGGCGGTGAGAGAGGGGTATATGAGGAAGTGAGCGATTACCAATGATCAATTACCAATGATCAATGACCAAGGCTCAATGATCAATTACCAATGCTCAATGACCAATGACTAATAATCAATTCTCCATTAGCAAAGACCAATGATCAATTCTCTATTACCAATGGTCAGGCCAATTCTATCAACAATTCCATTTATTGGAATCGCATAATTTTTATGAGAAAACTCATGTTTTTTCTTTGAAAGGAGTAAGTAGTTTTCTCAAATTCAATATCTTAGGTGAGTTTTACCACCAATTCCTTTTTCATGCTTTTTGTTTTTTTGCTCGCCCTTCAGGACCAGCTTGCCGAGAGTGAAGATTTATCCTCTGATCAGTCTTCAGTGGATATAGGGTTAGCTCTTTTAATTGGTCTTGTACCGGTAGTTTTGGCTTTTGCCTTTATCATCTTCGTGATATATCGGTCCCGCCGGGAGGCTGATGTAAAAAAGCAAGAAACGGAACTTCGCCTGAGCAAAGCGGAAGGTGAACTAAAGGCTCTGCGTGCACAGATCAATCCCCATTTTATTTTCAATTGCCTCAACTCCATCCATCATTTTATCCAATCTCAAGAACCAAAGCAGGCGAGTGAATACCTGATCAAGTTTTCTAAGCTGATCCGCTATGTCTTGGAGAGTTCGACGAAAAATTGGGTGACTCTGGAGGAAGAACTGGAGGCCAATCGGCTCTATTTGGAGTTGGAGCAACTGAGGGTGGATCAGGCCTTTCGGTTTGATTTTGAGGTAGAGGAGGGGATTTTACCATCTCAGACCTATATCCCACCGATGTTGATTCCGTTAGTTTTAGAAACTGGCGTTGTTTCAAAGAAAGTAAATACTTTTTTTGAATTTATTCAATTTCCCTTAATTTCAATGAGTTGCAAAAATTGTATTGTAAAATAAACTGTGAAATAAAATGAACTTAAAAATTAGATTAATTTTTCCTATATTCTTTTTCCTGATGCTTATTCCACAGAAGAGTAATTCAGGATTTTTAAAGAAAGCTTTTGGCGGTGCAGTATCCTTATTTGTTGAAAAGCCAATAAATGCTGTTTCAGGGATTTTAGGTAGAGGAACTTCAGACTATTTTACTAATGCATGGTCTCCATCAATAAATAATTTGAAAGGGTCAGGGTTAGAAATAGTTGCAGAGTTTGATAGAAAATTTCAAGAAAGAATTAGTCAATTTGATTCAAGTATATCATCCAATCTTTCTAAATTTGACGAAATTTTAAAAACAAATATTGGGACCATTGAGTCCTTAACCTTTACTGCTATTGAAGATGTAGATAAGGTTTTGTCGAATAGATTGAATCAGTTTGATGAAATAATTGCTCGAAATTTTAACCTTTTAGATACATCAATGGTTAGATCGATTTTTTTATTAGAGAAATCTTTAATTTTTGTTTTTCTTTTTGGTTTCATTCTTGTCATGATAATTTTGAGCTTTAATTCGTTTGTTGTTAAAAGATCCAGTGAAATGGATAATAGATTGAAGATATTATTAAATAGTTTTATTCCTTATTTGATTGTTTTAATATTAGTTGTTGGAGGATTAAATATATATTTGAATTCCCCTGTTGGAGCAAATTATAAGCTAAAACAAATAGTAGAAAATCATGAAAAGGGTTATTATGAGAGTTTCATGATATTAGATTTTAATAATTCAATTTTCCATTCTACCAATTTACAACATTTCAATCCGTTAAGTAATAAGTATAAGGCATTAAATGAAAAAGCTAGGCTATTCAGAGAGATTTTTAATAGGCCTGTTATGATTAAACAAAATTTTTTGAATGAAGACGTTTTTGAAAAACTGAGTCAAATTCAATATTATAGTGAAAATTCAGATTTAGGATATGATCCAGATGTAGATATTGTACTATCTTATATTATTTTTCAAAATGATAATACGAGGTTAAAGGAATATTTAGCTGCTTGTATATCAATGAACGCTTTAAAAAAGGCAAAAGAAGAAAATAAAATAGCTGTATTTGAAGATTTGGCCTTTAATTATCTTAAGATCTTCAGCGAAAGGCCATTTGATGTTGATATTAATTTCTTTAAAAAGAATTCTTCATTTACTTTTGAATATTATAGTAAAAGTGAGATATTGGATTTCTATAAAAAAAGTTTTAATGATTATTCTATTTCTAATTCTAGTCTAAGTAAAATTATATCCTATAATAATTTAGTGGTTGAAATGGAGAGTAGTATCCAAGAATTGTATTTAGATTTGATTTCAATCAGTGCTGAAAACCTTGAACTAAAACAGGAAAAAGCTAGAGAAATAAAGCAAGTATGGAATTCATTCGAAAACTCTATTAAAACTGATAAAAGTTTGTCAAATAGTACTTTGATTTTAAATCTATTTTTCTTTAATGATGCTATAATATCTGAAGCCTATTCCGTTTTAGGTGAAAAAATTGTAGGGAGTCCTAAAAATTCACTTTTAAATGATTATTTGAAAGGTGTTTCAGTTTTAACCAAAAAGATGATTGAGCAGGAATCAGAATTATTATTTAAAGATAATTCCGAAAATCTTAAACAGTTTACTAATTTCTATAGTGAATTTTTATTAAATGAAAAAAATAGTGAAAGAGTTACTCCTGAAAAACTATTTGAAGTTAGCTTAAATTTGGCAGAAAATTCTTCAAGAATGGGATATTTCTTTAAAACGGACTCAGGTAGTGTTCCATTTTATTTTTATATTTTGGAGTCGCTTAAAAGCAAGTTGTCTGATTCAAATCGAAAAAATTTCTTTGAATTAAATAATCAAAGAATTACAGATATTCATTATAGCTTTATTTTGTCGGACTCTAAACATTTGTTGTAATTATGAGAAAGTTTATCATTTGTTTGCTTCTTTTATTTTCTGGCTGTTCTTGTGATAGTGCATTAGAGATTGAAAAAGGTTGTAATGATATAGCAAAAGACGATTTTTTGTATCATGATATTGATGGTAGTCCTTATTTGGAAAATAAATCAATTGATAAATACATAGAAGTAAAGTTTCAGTTACTTTGCAATGGGTATCCCGGCATGATTAAGACATATACATTAAGACCGATGGAAAGAAGAAAGTTTAATAAAATAGATGGCTGTATTGGGTTTATCAGTGAATCTTTGTGTGTAACCTATAAATGAATTTATCATTTTTACTTTAACTGACTTTTTGAATCCCTCAAAACCTGTCCAAATTCTTGATAGGTCTTGATCCCATTTCGCCGCGTCACATTGAAAGCGTGCTTGACATGTTCTTTCTTTGCATGAGAAAGCCAAGTCAAATGCACCTTATATGGGCCAGTTTGGTGTATCCACCCGAGCAACTGCATATTTTTCAGCCTCCATTGACCAGCTAATTTTGCTTCAAAAACAAACTTATGAAAAGAGCGAGTCAACAAGAAATGGAGGCGATGGTAGCTTCCTTCAAATCCAGTGGTCTGACCCAACGTGACTTTTGTCTGCGGGAGAATATCAAGC
>NZ_BTPD01000021.1:27671-50436 GCF_036245625.1 Algoriphagus confluentis | reverse complement strand
TTGCCATGTGTAAAACCGAAGAAGTCAACCCTCAGCACTGGCTCAAGTACGTCTTCGACAATGTCATGGACACCAACATCCAGAAAATACACGAACTCCTGCCCAAAAATTATAAACAATCTCTAGCAAAAAATCACACTACATAAAGACGCAGTTGCCCGGGTGGATACAGTTTGGTAGGCTAGTAGTTCCAAATAGGCATCCTTCACACCCGGATAAATGGTCTCTTGATCTTCGACAAATAGGGAGGTGTAGTATTGGGCTAAACCCTCTACAATATTCGAATCAGTTTTGCTCATCTCATCCCATTGGTAGCCATCAGTATCAAACCCAATATGGTGGTAAGCATGGGCCAACTCGTGGGCTAATACTACCACAATCAGATGCTCAAGCGAGATGCGATGGATTTGTGAAAAAATGATCAAGGGGACGTAGTACAATTCGATTCTGCTATCCTTGAAATAATATGCCCCAAGTACGTCCTTGGATTTACCCATCTCAGTAAAGAGCAAGGAATGAAGCTTCTTAAGGTTATAGCGATCAAGGTATTTGGAGCAATAGTCTACTAATTGCTGAAAGGGAAGACCGATTTCCCCTATTTGAAAATAGGGATCCGAATGGATTAGCGCATCGTGAAGTGACCTGATCTTTGTGTATTCCATAAAGTCAAGCTCAGGAAAATGCTCATCAATCAACTTGATAAACTGATTTTCCTCGTCTGGCAAAAAGCGAATCTGAATTGTCATCCCTCTTCCAATGCTTGAATTTCGGGATAGTTTCAGTCCGGTTGCATCTCTGTGGAACTCTCGGATGGAGTGATTCCACTTCGTCTTGGCCAGTTCGAAAATCTCTTGGTATTCTTTTTCAAATTCTCGAATTATAGCGTTGACGCTTTTGTTTTTAGGTTCGTAGTGATATTGGTCAAAAAGTTCAGGCATAGGTTTATATCAGTTTTGTTCCATCAGGTAAGTACAAATCATCCATCCAATTTGAGGATGCTGTCAAACTATGGCGACCAATAAAGTCTGAATAATTTTTCTGCATTTCTTTTTTTTGACTACTTGAAAGAGGCCAAGTAGTTACATTTCCATTCGATTCTGTTTTTTCACATTCAAAAATTTTTGCTTCGAAAGTTGAAAGGAAAATCGCACCTGAAGGATAAATTAGCTTGTAAAGGCTATCAATAAGCACATATTTCCCAACAAGAACATCTCCAGCTGAATTACTTTTTTTTAAATGGATTTCTTCTCCACCCGCGACAATTACTTCAAGGATATTTTCTTTTTGTAGCCTCTCAATAGCTTCAATAACCTGAATCACCCTTTTTATTTCACTTTTATACCTCTCTACACCAACATCCGCGTGACTTAGCGGATTAAGCAAAATTCGTAAGTACTTTTTAAGCTCGAGGTATAATGGCGGAACTGTCCCAAACCTTGGCCAAAACACATTTATGACATTTTCCAGAATATTCTGGAATGGCATTTTATTGTTACTTCTATCACTGCTTTCTTTGTCTTTCCAACAATATTGTGGGAAATAATTAGCGAATATTTCTTCTGAATATTTTCTCAGATAATTGGCCGAAGCTGGATAATCATGTTGTTTATAGTGTTTAACCGCTATTGCCAAGTCGTTTTGTTCGTAGAAAACCTTGGGCTTTTCAAAACTGCTTGGATCTGTTTCGTCAACATCATCAGCATACATTTCGATCAGTTTCCATGTTTCTTTCTTGAATTGGGGAAGATTCGAAATGTCGTTTTTTATGAATGTGAACAAGGAACGATCATGAGTAAGTATAAAAGTCTGATGGCCTTTGTCTCGATTGGAAACAACTGGTTCTGATTCATCATGGAACCACGCGTACTCATCTAAAATCAATCTGACAATTTTATCCCGATTGGACATGTCCAAACTAATCATCAAATCATCGAGAACGAGGATCTTGACTGGTGCATCCTGAACCCTCTGCTCTAAAATCGCCAGTCTAATTGCCAAGGCTACAGCGGATAACCTTGCTTCATTTAAAAAAGATTGGGGTCTAATGACTGGGCCTGTTCCATTGAAATCATCGATAATTAAGCGAATAGCTATTTCCGGCTTAAAGTAATTTGCTTCAGAAAGTCGGTAATCCTCCTTGTTCTCTATTTCAAGATGAAAAGTGATGTTGAATTTTAGTTTATCCTGAATAATAGGATTCACTCTTAGGTTAATGTTTTGAATAAGGGCATTTAGGTCTTGCTGAAACCGATCAACTAACCCAGAGAATTCATTAAATGCATCCCGATGTGCAGCCCTTTGAGGAAATCCTAAATCACCATTTTTCTTTGGATAAATTTTGTCCGGTCCATTTTTTACAATTTTATAAATCGAACCAGCATTTCGAAGTTGAATAACATCTCCAGTATTATTATGCCAATTAGTAGGAGTAAACTGAACATATCCGAACACCGCGTCCTCAAAAAGCGGAAATAAATCAATCGTTTCTGTGTGTTTTACAGAATGGGTGCGTTGGAGAAGTCGGTAATTTAGAAAATCACTAGCAAGCAAACTTAATCCAGCATCTGGATTAGAATTAATAGAGGTGTCTCCATGACTTACCTCTAACTCAGAATTATCATCTAAAACAATTTTGATGAAGCTATTATCAACTCCCTCACTATCCACTTCTGCATAGATATTTACCAAACTATTTGGATTTAGTTTGTTGAAGTACTTTTTGATTTGTTCGGGATCAGATTTTTGAGAGCTCTCTAAAAGCGTATACAGCGCCCAGTAGAAAGAGGATTTCCCAGATCCATTTTCACCGTAAAGCAAAATATTCTTGCCCTCAATTTTGATCGGTTCTGATTCAGGAAAAAATTTAAAATTATTGATGTGAACCTCTTTAATCCTTTTCATAACTACCTAGTTGCAGCATTGATCCTTGCTATCGTTTCACTTCTGACGCTAGACACCAAAATCCTATTCCGGATGGGATTGTCCTTTTGCTGGAGCTCATAATAGACCTTTTGGACAAGGGTTTTTGGATCTTCAGATTGAGTAATATCCGGGAAACTCTTATTACGAATTAGTTCCAAAACATCGATGCCCTTTGATTTCATTTCTTCTTCGAAATACAGTTCGTAAACCATCAAATCGATGATCTCCTCGAAAAAGCCCGAAACATGCTCATTGGTAACATATTGAAAAAGCTGTTCTTTCGATTTTCGGATAAACAAAATGTAATCCACGATAAGATTGAACTTGGCTTCAACCTCATCGGTGGGATAGTAAACCAATAACGGTTCTAATGCTTGCACGCTAATAATTTGGTCGCCTGTGCCCGTTTGAGGCGAAGTTTTAAACAATTGATATAGACCAGCTTTTGAGTTAAGAACAGCTGTTAAAAATTTAATCTTCTCGCCCGTTGCAATACAAGTACTATCCAAACAGTACATTTCCACGTCGGAGTAGGCAAATCGCATTATAGATCCTATCCTTTTCCAAATAACTTTTTCTTTCCGAAACTCCTCTTGGAATGCGATAGGATCTTGAGTTTCAAACCATTTATTGACTGTTTTCTTTCTGGTTTTTTCTACTTCTCCCTCTTTGTTTATAAACTCTTCACCCGTTTGATTCAACTTTGGGAGATATCCTTCCAAATACCTTTTAACACTTGGGTAGTCTTCTATTTCAAGATTCTTAGCAGGGAAAGTTGAAATGATAAAATCATTCGTCCATTCTGCATAGTATCGTTCGATTTCTCTTCCTTTGAGAATTGGCCTAATCAACTCATCAGCTTTAGGATCTTCTGAAACAAGTTCATCTCTTGTTTCTTGCGGAATTATAAAAGCATCATTGAATCCAGTTTTGATTCCAAAATTGATTTTGATATCCCAGTCTTTAAGTGGTTTTCCAAAATTCTCAAATGCTTTACTGATTTGTAAATCGGCTTCATCCAATACCACCCAAGCATCCTCATTTACATCCTGCATCGGAATCAGTTCTTCCTCTCTCAGGTAAGAAATGTCTGTTCTGCTGTCAATAGCTATCCCTTTCACTGAATTGGCAAAAGGTTCTTTCTTACCTACGTAGATATTGGTATCTACCGTAGCGCTATGAAAAATTCCGGGGCCAAGGTTGATGATTTTTTGGGTATTGACCGTTGTGAAGTAATTTCTTAAAGACCTTCCGTACCCTCCTCTCATCCATTTGTTGGAGGTGATATAGGTTAAAACTCCACAGGGTTTCAATAGATTAAAGCCCTTTTCGTAAAACAGGCAATAGATATCCCCTGTACGGGCAAATGTCTCAAACCCTACTTCTTGAAGCACATCGGTATAAGTTCCCATTTTTTGCAATTGGATATAAGGAGGGTTACCGATCATCACATCAAAACCGCCTTTCTGCATGACATCCATGAAAAACAAATGCCACAAGAAATAAGGACGTTCGTCCGTATTTTCAAAATTTAAAAGTTTTCGTCTGGCCTCATTTCGGTTTTCCAATTGGGCTTTTCTGGAATTTATTTCTTTTACTTCTTTATACTTGATTAATCCGTTCTTTCTTTGAACTTCATTTAGTCCCTCCAACTTTTTGTTTAATTGCTTTTCATACGTAGCTATTTCAATCAATAACTTGTTTTCAAAGAATTCAAGGGATTTATCGATATGATCCACCACAATCCTATCAATCTGCTTGTGGATGTCGTTTTTCACATCCTTATCTTCAATTCTGAAATAGGATTCCATCAATGATTTGATGTCATCCTTTTTCTCCTTTGAAAAACCATAGTTTGCTTTTGGCTCTTCAAACATGGAGGACTGATAAACCTGAACGGTCGGTTCGGCGAAAATTGCCGTCTTACTTAGATCTATCCCGACATATTGTTCTAGAAGGCTATCTCCTTGCATGATTTTGTAATCCAAGTTTGGCAATGGATGAGGGTTTTCTTCCTCAACCACCAAGGCTAGCCAAAATCGAAGTTGGGCAATGTCAACCGCACCTTTTTCTAAATCCACTCCATAGATGGAGTTTTGGATGATGTTCTTTTTGACCTCAGCCGGGTTGAATGGCTGTGTCGTTTTGAGATAGGGGTAGATAAACCGCTTGGCTTCAAATATCTCTTGAAGCATACCAATTGGAAATGCACCAGACCCAATAGCTGGATCACAGACTTTGATCTCATCGAGTTTTCGATTGAGTAATTGCGCGTTTTCTCGCTCTGCCAAAAAGGGAGATACTGTATGAACTCGAACAAATTGCTCGATATCTTTCTGCTCCTGGAAAGTATTCATTAAATATTGAATCAGACTTTCCTTGCACATGTATTGGACGATCTCCTTGGGGGTATAGAAGGCGCCTTTCTCCCGGTAATCCTCCAGTAGGTTTTCAAAAATGTGTCCCAACATCTCTGGGTCTATCCCCACTTCATGATCATCAGGACTGTTTTCATCAATCGTAAAATTATACTGATCAAAAAACTCCAAGAGCTCTCTAAAAAAGTCAGGAGGAAAATCAATTTTAAGGGTCGTTTTATTCTTTTCTGGTTCAAATAGTCCTCCATTCAGATAAGGAACCCGCGAACCATTTAACTTTCCAGTTAACCCTTCGATAAAGAATAAGTCATTATCCGATTTGGTGTTCAAGGTCTCAAAAAACAGCCTTGTCAAACACTTGCTATGAAAAAGGGCCTTGGGTTCATAGGTTTCGTAGAGACTTTGCATAAACCGTGGATCTCCACCGGTCCATGATTCGGTATCTGAAGGACAGCCCATCCATCCTTTTTTCTGTAAAAAATGAAGGAATACGATTCTGCCAAGTAGCTTTTTGGCAAAGTCACGAATCGGTTTTTCTTGCTTTTCTTTGGTATCCTTCTCCGCATCGATCAACCGCTCTCTAAAAGGATTTTCCTCATGGGCCAAATGTTTCCAAAACTTCTCGTAATGAGCTTTATAGGATTTGAAGAAATCCTTGTTGAGGGCTTCGACTGAGAAAACCTCTTTCAAATCAGCTAAGGTGATTTCTCCTTTTTCCCGTTTATCAGCCAAGACCAACATCCTCTTGGCAGCAGTGGTGCAGGCTTCATTTGCCCCTAGTAGATAAGTGTAGCGTTTAGGTTTGGTTTCACCCTTGATCAATTGTCCAGTTTCAGGGTTAAGGCTAGATTCTTTAGAAATGAAGGTAAATCGATAATCCTCTTGATTTCTATTGTAGAAGAAAGTTAGGGCTCCATGAATAATATTTTGGTCAATATGCTTTGCAGCAATTTCCCTCAAACCTTGTCTATTTCTAACAATGTTAACATTGTCAGATACTTCTACTGCAAAAATTCCAAGTTTCTTACCGTCATCCAATCGGACTGATCCAATCTCTTTTCCATCTACCACCTTATCCATTTCCATAAATGGATTGTCAGGTGAACTGTAGTATTCTGTTTTTTTAAAAAATAGGCTTAATACTCTTTTCCATGGCTCAGGAAGGTATTTCCCGTCCACCAATTCAAACTTTTTTTTGAGTATCTCTTTTAATTCCTTTTCCTTCATGGCTTATTTCGAAAAACTCTCGGTAATGATAATTTCCGGATTGACTGTTTTGATTCTAACCGGCTTCGGGTTGATTTCTTTTTCTTCCTCCTCTTTTAAGAGAGGATAGGATCTGAGAATTTCAATGACTTTTTCCAGAATGATTGCCTGCTTTAGCGGGAATTTTTTAAGGTTTCTTTGAAACTTATTAATATCCCGTTGGAGATTTTGAAATCTTCCTTGTCTTAGTGCCTCTTTGGCTTTTAAAATCAACTTCCTTTCCTCCTCATTGACCAAAGGCAAGTTAATTATTGCATCCAAATAGGCATTGGCCCTCTTTTCATTAGGCCCTTGAGTCACATCCACTTTTTTGTCCCTTGCCTTTTCTTTTTCCAAAAGATCTGAGAAAAGTAAGATTCCGGTTTGAACTTGCTCATGATGACTGGAGTGTAGGGGAATGGAATTTTCGGAAATCTCCGCTTCAAAGATTTTAACCGTTTCCAAAAAGGTCAATTCCTCTGTTTCTCCATTATCCTTTACTAAAATAAAAGCATCCCGCTTTTGATCTTTGATGTAGCAGATGGTAGCCTGATTCAAGTCTTCTTTTTTACGACCCACCCGAGCACGAAGCGGCATATTCTTGACTTGCTTGAAGACTCCCGGAGTTTTTTCCTTGATATCCCTTATCATCATCAAGTAAGCTAGTTTCTCATCCTTCTCCTCTTCCAATTCCTTGTCAAATAGGCCAAAAGTCTCCGTTTCCTCATCCGGCGAATAGATCTGACTGTCTTCACCAAGTGCAGCATGAAAGGACTGGAGCTTCATGATTGCCTTCTTTGTAAGATCAATGTCATTATTGACTTTGGCTGTAGGGTAAAAGTTATAAACAAATACTTCATCTGCGGTCGATCCTATTCGGTTCACCCTACCGATTCGCTGCATCAGTCGAGTTGAGTTCCAAGGTGTATCGTAATTCACAATAACATTAGAACGATGTAGGTTAACGCCCTCGGCTAGGACCTCAGTGGTTAGAATAATATTGAATTCATTTTCTTGAACGCCCGGATAATTAGCATCAAAGTTTCGTCGAACTATAGGCATCTTATCCTTTCTGGATTTACTATCCACGGCTAGGATTTTCCAAGGTAAATGAGTCCTTAGCTCTCTTTCTAAGTAGGATGTGGTTTCCTTACTTTCCGAAAACACCACCAATTTGGATTCAGGATTTGTGGATTTTTCAAGTAGTATAGTTTTCAAGTACTGAATAAATATCTCAAGCTTGGGGTCTTCAGTTACCTTTTCCCAAGCCTCAGAAAGCTTGGTAAGTAAATCCAAATCATGCTTCAAACCAGGGAAAAAATCATACTCAAAATCATCAGGTTCGCAGATATCAATAGTGGGATCTTCGATCGACTTTTCGAGAACCAAATCCAATAATTCCTCCTCGTTTCCATCATTGATCATTTCTGAAACCGGAAGGTTGGGAGCAATGAAAATCCGACCGTTTTCAAACATAGTTACCATCGCCTCTGTGGCTTTGGTAAATCTGAACAAAGACTGCTTGAAAGCGAAAAAGCTACTGTCAATTCGCTTCACGAGCATAGTTTTCATAATTTTAGCCAATTGGGCCGAAATCATGTCTGCTTGTTTGTATTTAGCCTTTTTATGAGGTTTTAAGAATCCAATTGCTCGGTATCGGTTGTATTTTAAACCTTGGGTTTCGTGGCTGAGAACGAAAATTGTCTGATCATAAAGTTCTTCCAAGGAAGGATCTAACTGATATAGAATTTTTTTCGGCTGACGGACGATTGGAAACTTTATTCCCTGATTATCCAAATCTTTTGAATATTGCTTGTGCTCTCTTAGGTCGGTTCTGGTTCTTCTGACAATTAGTGGTTCAATAACCTTGGTTCTTATTTTCTCATAGACTCGTTTTACACCTTCCTGAACCTTGGTGATGTCATTTTCCTGTTTGAGTTTTTTATAGGCATCAATCTGCTGTCTAAAGAAGTGCTGAAGGTTGCCAACTTCCAAGGTTGACTCTTTGCTGTCTTGGAATAGATAAACTTGATTCGCAATATCCTCAGGTTTATTGTTCAATGGCGTAGCTGAGACCAAGACCACTCTTTTGGGAACTCTGGAATTGTCTGGTAGAAATCTTCGAGTTGGAGTTTTGCAAATCTTTTGAAGCTCATTATACATCTCAGCTGTATCTGACCGAAACTTATGAGCTTCATCAACGATGATTAGATCGTAGACCGTGGCATCATTGATTTTGTGAAGACTTCCATTGGTGATAATTCTCACATTATCCAGATGGAATTTCTCGATTGTCTCGACCCAGTTGTCTTTTAGTGCAGGAGGCACAATGATTAGTGTTCTGGACCTGTATTCTGGAAACCCATTGGAATAAAAGTACTTTTTAGCGATTAGGGTGGAAACGATCGTTTTTCCCAAACCCACCACATCAGCCAAAAAGAATCCATTGTGCTTCATCATTTTGGCAAAGCCGTCATTCACCGCATCCACTTGGTAGGATAGTCTCTTGAAGCCTTTTGGCAAATCAGAAATGGAATTGGGATCGAACTCTATGCTTTTACCGAAATATTCGATTAGGAACTTCAAGTAAACTTCGTAAGGAGTATAATTATCATTTAGATAGGTTTCTTTTTGAAGCTTTTCGATACTATTCATATCGACTGGAACAGACTCTTCCCAAAGCTTTTCAAAAGTTTCCGTGGCAAAATCGATATCTGAATTATCTCTTAATTCGACATTGAATTCAAAATTCTTGGAAAGTCCAGCATCGGTGAGATTGCTCGATCCGGTAATCACCGAACCATATCCATGGTTATGTTTTTCCTTTTCTCTGAAGATGTAGATTTTGGCGTGGATATTCTGCTTTGGGTGAATCTTGATTTTGACTTTTCTGGTGGTAATATCTTTGATGAGTTGGATCATTCCATCCTCGACAGATTTATCGTATTCGGCCTCTTGAATGTTCTTTTTTATCTCATTGAAAAATTCGTCTTGAGCTTTTTCTGCATCCCCATCAAAAAGAATCCCTTGTTGATGGGCTTGGTAAACCAATGAGTCAATATTGATACCGACCAAGATTCTGATTTCCTCAGCCTTTTCAACAAACTTTCGGATTTGGAAATAGCCAGAAGCGCGAAAATACCCCACCAAAGCATCCAAAAAATGAATCTGTTTGTGCTTAAATATCCCTTCAATTTTACTCAGAAGGGTGTTTTGGTCTTCATTGGTGAAAAATTTTGTACTCATCTAAAGGGTATGTGGGCTGGATTGACAAAGGTCTTCAAAGATGGTGAACATCTTTAAAAATCTATTGATGTGAATAAGAACTTAAGATAAGACAAACGAAATATTAGAAAAAAATCTCAGTCATTAATTGGCAAGTTTTATCTATTTATCTCTCGAGGGAATTTATCATTGAGTTTGAAAATTGAACATTGAATTTGCCCATTGATCATTTACCCTACCCTTATCCCCCACTTCCCCAACAATCCTGGCAAGCCTTCCAAGTCAAATCTCGCTCCTTTGACTTTGTTGAATTCGGGGTCGATTTGGTAGTGGATAGCTTCTCGGAAGTCGGCCTTTTCCAGATTAGTTCGGTCGAAGACAGCGCCGCTAAGGTCCGAAACCTGAAAGCTCGCTTCCCGAAGCTCTGCTTGGGAAAAGTCCACCTCGAGCAGGCGGCTGTTGGTGAAGCGGGATTTTTTCAGTTTGAGATTAAAGAAGTTGCAGTAGTCCAGCTGACAGTGGTCAAAAGTAAACTCCATCAAAAAGGGATTGGCTGTATTGAAGTGCACCCCGAGGATTTTGCAGCGCTCGAATCGGACTTTCTGAAAAGAAACACCGGAAACCTTGGCATTGCTCAGGTCACAATCCTTGAAAGTGCAATTTTCGAAGCTTGATCCATGAAAGTTCAAATTGGAAAAGTTGCAAGCGGTAAACGTGCAAGAATCGTATTCTCCGATTTTAAAGTCAGAAGGATTTAGGTTTTGGAAGGTGTGGTCGGAGTGGTAGGTCATAATTGAATAGGAAGGTTTCGGTCTGTGAGGACACAGGCCTAGGGTGAAGAAAAAAAAGCGATTTCGTTACAAACAGTTCAAAGTTCGATGTTCAAAGTTTTAAAATTCGGAACGCAGAACATTGAACTCTGAACAAATGAACGCCGAACCCTAGAGCCCTGCCAAATCCCACTTTCGTATCGTCTCCTGAATCAACTTTAGCACTTTTGCATTGACCTTTTCAAAGTATTCCTTGGCCTGTTTTTCATCAAAATTGGGATAGCCCTGACCCCCTTGATACAAGCCGATGGAGGAAGGGAAGGGAACTGCTGACCAAGTATTGGGCTTGGGGTAGGCAGTGGCTTGATCCGCATTATACCGCTCCTTATGTACCAAAGTGGGATCAATCGCCTGGATATAGGCCGTTTCATTTAATCCGGCATGTCCTCCGTCTTCCTTGAATACTTCCAAAGTCACATCTGAGGCATACGACCACCAGTTGATCACTAGGGTCCGAATTCCGAGTTCATTCGCTACTTCCGCGGCCACTCTCTGCAAAACGGCGGTTTGACCGCCACCGTGGCCGTTGAGAATGATGATGTTTTTAAACTGGTTTTTGGCCAATCCTTTCAAAATATCCCGAATAAATGGGGCATAGGCCTCTTCGCTGATTTGAAAAGCTCCGGGATAGGCAGCCATCGAACCGGTAATTCCATAGTTCAGCGTGGGTGCGATCATCGCATTCAGCTCCTCGGCGATGGCTTTTGCCATGGCAAAAGGAGCGGTATTGTCAGCCCCATTATTGATCACGCCATGAGGCTCGAGTGTACCGGTCGGGAGGAGGACGGTATTGATTTTTTCCGGGACAAATTCTGCAAACTCCATCCAGTTGATCCTGTCCATTTCCCGGGTGGAAGGGGATTGGGCAAATGTTGAAGAAAGCCAAAAGAGAAAAAAAACAGTGAATAGGGTTTTCATTGGGTTTTGAGTTTTGCCATGAATTTACCCGATTGCTGTCAAACTTCCTTAATCCGGTTCAAAAGCTGCAATATCTGATTTTAAGGCATTGATCTCATTTTTGGCCGTATTCCATCTTTTCCAAGCCCAAAACCCACCACCACCTCCAAGAAGAGTGAAAATAATCCCAGCACCTCCCAAAAGTCCGGCTATCAGGAATATCCCGGATACCAGCATCAGACCTAATTGCATCCACCATTTGATAAAGTATTTTCTCAACAAGTCTTCCCGATAAAATTCCTCCTCGGTACTGTGATTTTTCACTGCAAAATAATTTCCGGTGGAGTCTCCGGATTTGATTCCCCAAAATACGGTCAGTTGATTTCCTTTTCTGGCTGCCAAATGAAAGTCCTGAAGTTGGAAGGATTTTTCCTTTCCTTCTTTGTTGATCAGGAAAAGTTGGTCATGAATGATCGTTCTTGAGGTGATTGTCACGGGTGCAGTGCCACCCGTACCCTGATAGGTAGCTCCTCCGCCACCGCCTCCCGATACCTTAGTCTCCATGTTTTTTCCGGATTCTTCCACGACTCCACTGAAAGAGTGTAGGTTAAAGGCGACTTGATGGGAAGGAGTGTACGTTTTCATGCGTGTGGTTTTAGGGAAAAGCTAATCGAGTCCCGTTGCCAATACAATACCTACTTATTTTTTGCGCGCAAGCGGAGATTAAGCGTCGATTTTGCTTTATTTTTCGCATTTGGAAATCTTCGACCATGGTCTGGTTCCTCACAGACCGAGGTGGCTAGAAGTAAAATGGTTGATTTTGTTTTGTAGGAACCCGCCAGCGGATTAGCAGGCATAGACAGAGGGGATTGGATTTGTTTGGGTCAGTGATGAGTTTGGTTTTCTAACCCATTACAAGGATCGATTTTGAATTGGAATAGTTGATTTCGGTCTGTGAGGACACAGACCGAGGTGAGGGAGAGTATCCCATAATTTGGATTACAAAAACCGAAAACTTACACCCTTGTGATACTTTCGTGATGTTTAGCTTGTACTTTTCCATTCTATTGATTCGACTATGAAGAAGATTTTGGTAGTGGAAGATGACCCAAACATCAATCAGCTTCTCCAGCTACACCTTCAGGATGAAGGGTATGAAGTGGAGATTTGCGATCATGGGGGAAAAGGCTTCGAGCGTGCCAGTAAACAGGATTTGGACTTGATTGTCCTGGATGTAATGCTTCCTGAAATGAATGGAATCCAGATTTGCCAGCGACTTCGGGCTTTGGAGATCTTCACCCCAATCCTGATGCTCACTGCGAAAACCGAAGAAATCGACAAAGTCATCGGCCTCGAATCCGGAGCGGATGATTACCTCACCAAGCCTTTTAAAATCCGGGAATTTTTAGCCAGGGTAAAGGCCATTCTCCGGAGGCAGGAACTTCATCTTTTGACTTTGAAAAAAGAAAAAAAATGGATCAGTCATGGACATCTGGAGATTGATATCGAAAAGAGGAAGGTGCAATTTGAGGGAAAAAGAGTGGAATTGACCCCAAAAGAATTTGACCTGCTTCATCTCATGGCCAAAAGTCCGGGGCGCAGCTATTCCCGGGCACAATTGCTGGAGCTCATCTGGGGCTATGATTTCAGCGGCTATGAGCACACGGTCAATGCCCATATCAACCGCCTGCGCTCCAAAATCGAATCCGATCCCAACAACCCCACCTACATTCTCACCACTTGGGGTGTAGGCTATCGCTTTAACGACGAACTTTAACCCGAACCGATTATGAAAAGCCTATACTGGAGAATATCCCTTTCCTTCATAATTGTATTGCTGCTGGTGGGGACTTCTTATATTTTTATTACTGCCAAAAACGCCCAACGCTATTTTCAGGAGACCACCCAAAAGCTCAATGCTGAAGTTGCCTCCTATTTGATCAAAGAGGTGAATCCTTTTCAGGATGGGAAAGTGGATGAAGAAGCCTTGGGGATCATCATGCACTCCATGATGGCTGTCAATCCCGGCATTGAGGTCTACCTGCTCAATCCCGAGGGCGAAATTCTTTCCTATGTAGTTTTGGACCAATTGGTCAAGCTCAAATCCGTGGATATTGATCCTGTTCGCAAGTTTGTGGAGCAGGAGGGAAGCGAGTTTATTTTGGGTGATGATCCTCGAAATCCGGGTTCTACTTCTGTTTTTTCGGTAGCTCCTGTATATGAAAATGACCGCTTGCTCGGCTATGTCTACATCACCTTGGAAAGCGAAAAGTTTGATGCCATCAGCGCGGATTTGTTGGGTTCTTATTGGCTGGGTTTGACTTTCAATTCGATCCTGATCACCCTGATTGTTGGGCTTTTGATCGGATTGGTATTGATTGCCTGGCTGACCAGGCACCTGAACAAAGTCGTGGTGGCCGTAGAAGAATTCAAAGAAGGCAATCTCCTCGCTCGGGTTCCTGAGTCCGACTCCCAATCTGACTTGGCCCTTTTGGGCAAAACCTTCAATTCCATGGCAGATACCATTTTGAAGAATATCGATGAGCTGAAGAATGTGGATTCGTTGCGAAGAGAGCTAATCGCCAATGTGTCCCACGACCTTCGCAATCCCCTAGCCATCATCAATGGCTATGTTGAGACTTTGCAAATTCGTGATGAGAAGCTGACTACAGAGGAAAAAAGAAAGTATTACAAAATCATCCTCAATTCGGTGGATAAGCTCACCAAGCTGGTTACAGACCTGTTTGACTTGTCCAAGCTGGAATCCGGCCAAATGCAGGTAAGGAAAGAAAAGCTGAAAATCCAGGAATTACTCTACGATTCCAGCCTGAAATATGAGTTGTTGGCCAAAGCAAAGGACATCGAAATCTCCTCCACCATTTGCCCACAGCTTCCTCCTGTACATGCAGACCTTTACCTTTTGGATCGGGTGATTCAAAATCTCCTGGACAACGCCGTCAAATACACACCCGAACACGGGGAAATCGAGCTGGAAGCTTGCGCTGTGCCGGGAGGTGTCAAAGTTCGGGTGAAAAACTCCGGAGAGGGGATTCCCAAGGAGGATTTGGATTCGATTTTTGATCGGTACTACAAGGTAGAAAAGGATTCCAAAGGCATCGAAGGTTCCGGACTTGGACTGGCCATCGTGAAGAAAATCTTGGAAATTCACGATGCTAAGATCGGGATCAGTTCTGACTCAAAGACCTATACCGAGTTTGAGTTTGTACTTCCTGTTTAAGGTTTCTTTGTGATTTAGGATTAATGTTTCATTTTCCTTGACTATCTGAAAAAATGAGGCATAAAAAAGGGGCTTTTTCAAAAGCTAAGTGTATTTCCTTAAGTCTTAAATATTCTTCGAACATTCAAAAAGAAAATGACTGGTCATTCGCTTTGAGTAGTATCCTTGTCACCTTGAGCGGAGTCGAAAGGTCCTCGACTCCGCTCGGACTGACTAAATTTCCGGCCTTTAATAACAATCCGTAATAGGTAACAAAGTCGAAGGATCAGGCTGACAAAGAAACGATTTATTTAACGGCTTCCTTTTTTTGAACCAAATCTTATCTGAGAACTAGTTCAAAGGAGCGAATCCAAAGGGAATTCCAGCAGCTCCGCACCAGATGATTCCGTGGGTAAATTTGTCGTCAGGTTTGGAAGGAAGTGCAAAGAAATGCTCACCCGCTTTTCCTACTACAGAAACCAATTGGAAAGAACCCTGAGAGTTGAGATTCAAAGCCTGACCTGTCGAAAGGTAGACGGTCACCGTACCTGTGCTGAACTTGGTAGTAAAGCTGTCCGATAGTCGGACAAAGTATCGGTTTTGTTGGTCCTTGACGATATCCACCATCCCTCGGGTATTGGTGGAGCTTTGAGCGGTGAGGTTTCCTCCTCTGATCACCTGAACGGTTCCGCTTACTTCCTGACTGTTGTCGGGAATAGAGGGGTCGGTATCGGTAGCGGAATCACTTCCGCAGGAACTCAAAATGAAGGAAAGAAGCAATCCTGTAATTAAAGTGTAGGTTTTCATGGTATAGATAGTTTGTTGATAGTTTAGATTTAAAGGCTGTCCAGATTCCGAAAGAGAATCCGGCCCCGGCTGTAATTGATTTTATTTTGTGACTTTAGACTGGATAGGACCATGGTTACGGTCTGTCTGCTGGTATCCGTGAGCATGGCTATCTCTTCATGGGTCAGGGGAAGCTTGAGGAGCGTCTCATCTCCAAACTTTTTCCCCAAGCGATATCCCAAATCTTTGATGACTTGGATGATCCGCTCCTCGGCCCCGATGTAGAGCATGCGTTCAAGTCGTTTCCGGACGGAAAATATTTCCTCTTGGAGCGTTCTGAGAATCCGATCAAGCTTATGAGAAGGATCTTCCTCCCAGCTGATCATTTCTATCCAGGTATTGTCCTCCAGGGCATAGGCGGAGTAGGAGGATTTTTGACAACCTTCTTCTTCATAGAATTCTCCCAAAAACTCTCCCTGATTTTTGATGGAGAGCAGTCTGGAAGTTCCTTTATCCTGATTTCGAACCGTCTTGACCAATCCGGATTTGATCAGAAAATACCCCCCGAATAGTTCGTCTTGGGTCAGGATGCGTTCCCCTTTTCCGAATTTCAGAAGAGAAGGAAACTCTTTGGGGAGGGTTTGATGGCAAGAGTTATTCATTTGTTTTTCTTTTGGATTGATAAAAGACTCCCAGGGAAAAGGTGCCTGCCGAATAGAGGTTTTTCCTCGAAAAGAGAAAATCCGCATAGTTCCGATAGTTGAAAGAAAGGTGGAAGTTTTTGTAGACCGGTACCGATGCACCAAAGCTGTAGCTGGTGAATTCGGTGCCGTCTCCCCGGACAAAATCCGTGACCACCCGCACATCATCCACGGAGGAAAGCCCTTGAAGTCGGCCATTGACCCAGACTTTGCCAGCAATCTGATAGCCTAATTCTACGCCTAGGGCTATCTGATCCGAAAAGCTGATGTCCTCGTATTGCGTCCGGTAATTGTAGGAGCCGAAAATACTTCCATACAGGGGTGCATTGGGCAGGGCAAAGGAAGTAGAGAGCGTAGTCCATACATTGAACTCCCCGTCACCGGAAGGAAGGTTGATCGATTCGAAGTCGTTTTGTGTACTTTGGGCAAAGTTGTTGGCTCTCCCGATGGGGATCTCAGGAGCCACAGAGATGGCCAAAGGCAGGTATTTTTTGAGAATGGCATGCTTGAATTCCAATCGCAAATCTCCCAATCCATTCACTGTCTCAGTGGTACTGAACCCATTCCATACCTGTAGAGGCAGATTGGCGATCAGCGTAAATCGGTCCGTCACTCCATATTCTCCATAGAATACAAGAGAATTTTGGGTAAAAGCATTGGTGTTTAGCAATTCTCCTTCAAGAGTATAGTAATCCGAGGAGCTGAAGCGGTTAAAGCTTAACTGATAAAATCCCTCTCCCTTTTCCTTGGTCCAACCGCTTTGGGCATAGGAAAAGGTAGAAACTAAAGTAAAACCTACTCCGACCAAAAGGGATCGGAATAGGTTGTGTTGATAGGTACGCATGGCTTAGTTGAGAGGAGCAAAGCCAAATGGAACTCCGACCGAGCCGCACCAAAGGATCACATGGGTGTATTTGGCAGTAGAAGCGCCGGTGGGAATGGCAAAGAAGTTTTCACCTGCATTCCTCACCGGACCCAGGGGAAGCAAGTTGGGATTTCCGTTGGCGGGGTCCGCCATAAATTCCATAGAAGTGGAGAGGAACACAGTGACTGTTCCCGTGGCCAGGGCCGTGTTAAATGCCCCGTCAAATCTCAGGAATTCTTTGCCTTGAGTATCGGTACCCAATCCGGCCATTCCTCTTGATCCAGCTCCGTTTTGATCAGTAAAACTTCCGGACCTGAGAATATTCAGTGCTCCGGTTGGGCGGGTGGGATCGATGACTACCGGGTCTTTTTCTTTGTCATCTGAGCAGGATACCAAGCCTAAAAAGGCGATGTAAAAGATAAACAGTACTTTTTTCATGGTTTTATCGGTTTTGATTTGAGTCAAAATTGCCCGAAGAGTATCACGAAAAAGTCACGGAAGTTTAAAGCTTTTTGATTGGGGAGAAATGTCAGTGCAATACTGCTTAATTAACTCGTAGTCTTCGATTACACCGCTTTTTTCTCCATGGGGAAAAAGACAATTTTATTATTCTCTCCAAATCTGATTCATTTTTTGGTTGGGTTGTTCCGGATTTTTTAAAAAAAATGCCCATTCGATTTGGATTAATATTTTGCTTTTGTAGTTTAGTGTCATAATACACTATGACACTATCAAAAATGGAGAAAGTAGTAATTGAAAAAATGGATTTTTCCTATCCCAAGAAAGCCCTACTGTTTGAGGGATTGGATTTGGAATTGTCCAGGGGAAAGGTGGTCGGTCTCCTCGGAAAGAATGGGGCGGGGAAGTCGACCCTTATGCGCTTGATGGCAGGATTGCTAAAGCCTACAAAAGGAGTTGTGCTTTGTGATGGGGAGATGGCTTTTGATCGTGAGCCTCATTTTTTGGACCAACTGATGTTCATTCCTGAACAGATTGCACTCCCGGACCACCTGAAAGTGGGGGAGTATGCCAAGGTCTATCGGGATTTCTATTTAGGATTTGATGAGATCAGGATACAGCATCTCCTTTCAGATTTTCAACTGGGACTCAAAGAGCGGGTTTCCAACCTTTCCTATGGTCAGCAAAAGAAACTGCAAATTGCCATTGGTCTGAGTACAAGGGCCAAGTTGATTCTTTTGGACGAGCCGACCAATGGCTTGGATATTCCCTCAAAAACGGCCTTTCGCAAACTGATTTCAGCAAATATTCAGGAGGATCAACTTGTGGTGATTTCCACTCACCAAATCAAAGACATTGATCATCTGATCGATCAGGTGGTGATTTTGGAAGAGGGGAAAATCAAGTTACAAGCAGACCTTGATGCGCTGGAAGAAGCCTTTGTTTTTGGTCAAGGGGCGGTGGCACCCCTGGATGCAATATACACCGAGACTCATCTTTTGGGTGCCAGATATATCGCCAAATCGCAGGGAGAAAGCGAGGGAAGTCCCGATTTGGAAATGCTTTTTCAGGCGGTGATGGAAGGGAGAATCCAAGGTCAGTATTTGTCAACATCAAATCCAGTAATGCAATGAGCCCATTTTCAATATCCAGAATCGGAAAGTTGATGCAGATGGAGTTCCTTCTGTACCGCAAATTTTACTCAATATTGGCAATAGGCACCTTCCTATTTACGCTGGTAGGAATGTTGGTGATTTGGTATCAGTACTTTGAAGGCATTCAAGATGTCAGCTCACACTTAGATGGTACAGCCCCTACCCAATGGGTTTGGGAAAAGGATGCGTATTATGGTGTATTTCTGACATTTAAAGTACTGGTTTGGTTTTTGGTAATCGCCCAGAGCTTCAAAGCATTAAGAACGCGTTCTTCCGCAGAGTTTTTCTTGCTCCTCCCGGCTTCGGTTTTGGAGAAGCTGGTTGGCCAAGTAGTCTTTTTAATCGGATTGGCTGAGTTGGTTCTTCCTTTTCTATTTTGGCTGGCTGTTCGGGCTGCTCATTGGATTTGGGTGGGGATGATCGCAAAGATCAAGGGAATTGAAGGCAGTATAGATGTCTCGATTTTCGATTTGACTTTTTTTCTTCCCAATATTCAAGATCAAAATTGGAGTATTTCTTTTTTTCTGTACGGGATTCTTTTGCTAGTCACTTCCTGGTTTTTCCTAGGCAGCCTGTATTTCGGCAAGTGGAATGTCGTTTTATCTCCGCTTACCATGTTTTTGACTTATGCGGTTCTGGCCGGATCCTCGATCGCTTTATCCCGTGTCTTATTCTTTAGAGAAGAAGAAGCATGGAGGTTTCAAATCAATGTGGATCAGCCTGAGATATTCCCTGATGTGCCGCTGATTATGCTGGTGCTGATCTTTCTACTATATGCTGGTTCTTTATTGAGCTATGTGATTGCCTATTTCAAACTTAAGGAAAGGGAGGTGTAGGATGGAGTTTGGCGATCATAAAACCATCTTTCTCCAGATCCGGGACTGGCTTGTGGATCAGATTCTTACGGGCAAGCTTGTTCCCGGAGACCGGATTCCCTCTGTCCGTGAGCTTGCCGCTGATATTGAGGTCAACCGCAACACCGTCATGCGGAGCTATTCGCTGATGGAGCAGGAGGGAATCATTGACAATCGGCGCGGTATTGGCTTTTTTGTCTCCGAACAGGCTCGGCAGCGCTTAGCTACTGACGAAAAGGCCCAATTCATCGAAGAAGAATTACCCAAAATCATCCATCAGGCCAAGGTGCTCCGATTGACTTTGGCCGATTTTCAACCCTTAATCCAACAACTCCATGAAAATGAAAACCAGCAATAAAATTCTGTTCTCCTTTCTTCTCTTTGCGTGGGTGAGTATTATGGCCACCTTGCTTGTTTCTTTTCGATACTCTGAGTTGAGAGGATTGTCAATGATTGAAAAAATGGAGACCAAAACCTGGGAGATTGCCGGTGAATTTTCAGTGGTCTCTATCAGCGACTCTTGGGTCACCTTTCTAGACGGGAGTGCAAAAGGTCAAATCAAGTACCTCAAGGTGTTGACTTCGCATAACAGGGATGTGGACTTTGGTGATCCTGATCCATTTTCACAGGAGGTCAGAAACGATACCTTGTTTATCAAGGGAATGAGGCAAAAACCAAACGGGAATTTTTCGATTCAGGTAGCTGGCATCAAGTCCATCATTATGGATCAGGTGACTGAAGTTCGCTTGAGAAAAATGGCCCTAGACTCCCTCAAAGTGATTTCTACAGCAGGAGAACTAGTCATGGAGAAAGATCATGGGGTGAAACACTTGGATTTTGAAGGTAAAAATGAATCAAGTCTTCTCATAGAAGGTATCGAATCCCTGAACCTTCTTCTTGATCAAAGCAAGGCTGATCTTCAACTTTACCTCGGAGGCATCAGTGGACAGGTGATCAACAGGTCCGAAGTGACCCTTCCTTCCCAATCCGGTGCAATGAACCTGTCCAAAGACAAGACTTCAAAGATTCTAGTGGAGGACGAAATGTGATTATTCTCGATCGTAATCGAAAAATTATATGTTTATTTTCGGTTGCGATCGAGAGATTGCTCTTCTTGGGCTTTTTTTCTTATTTCGGCTTTCAGATTATCTGCACCTTGATCAGACCAATTCTTTTGGCTCAGATTTCAATTCCTTCAAAAAATTAGGGCAAAAGTCATAGCCATTTTCCCATGCGATTCCCCCTCCCGGCTCGATAAATACCTTTTCAAATTTGGATTGGTCCAATAGTTCCGCGGTAAAGCCCTTGCCTAAAAAAGGCCGGAGATTAACCGTTTTCTCTTCCCCATCTTTAAATCTTAACCATATATGATGGTCCTTTAAGGCTTGAATTTTTATTACTTCATTCATCTTTTTAGTCTAAAGGTTCAATTCGTTCAAGTGGTGCTGGAATCTGAGATTTTCTCCAATTTTCTAGAAGCCTATCCCGATGAAGAGATGCCCACTCCAATACCAAAACGTGAGCACGGTTTGGTAGATTCCCTGCTAATACTTCTAATGTTTTGATATCGTATTCGGCTTTCATACCCTGATATTCCGCATGGAAATGCGGAGGATTATGATCCTGAAAATACATTCGAATGATAATTCCGTAAAATCTTGATATTTCTGGCATTGCTATAAAGATACATTCTTGAGTGGAAATAAAGCTATCGCTTTTTTGATAAACTATTCAAATTCAGCTTTCTGGCTTCATCCTTCTGACTTCATCGCTGCCTACTGCGACTGCTTACTGATCAGCTTTCTCACACCTCCATCCCATTAAAGGGATTAAACCGCCGCCTTCCTACGCCCATGGCTATGGCCCGGCAGACGGTTTTATCCCCGTACTTCACGTTGAGCTTGTCGAGGGCCTGATAGAGGTTGATCTGCTCTTGGGTGTCTTCGAAGAGGCTGATCTGGTAATTTCCATAGACCAGGCTGCTGAAGCGCACGCCGATGAGGCGGATCAGGAGACGGCGACTGTAGAGCTTGCGAAACAGCTGCTTCACCACAGGCAGGAGGGTATGGTCGGCCGAGGTGTAGGGGATGCGTTGCTGCATGGTATGGGTCTCAAAGTCCGAGTAGCGGATTTTCACGCTCACACAGGCGGTGAGTTGGCCTTTTTGCCGGAGCTTGGAGGCGAGCTGCTCGCACATGGCGATCATCGTGGCTTCGAGTAGCTTGATGTCGATGGTGTCCTCTTCGAAGGTGTTTTCGGAGGAGATCGACTTGGCCTCAGAGTAGGGGACCACCGGGGAGCGATCGATGCCGTTGGCCTTTTCCCAGATCATCTTCCCGTTTTTGCCGAAAGTCGCCTCGAGGAGTTGGGAGGGCATCTGCTGCAGCGTATGGACTTTTTTGACTCCCATGTTGTAGAGCGTTTGGGAGGTTTTCTCGCCGATCATGGGGATTTTGCGTACGGATAGTGGCGCGAGAAAGGGTTTTTCCTCACCCAAAGGCACCTGCTTTTCGTTGTTGGGCTTGGCCTCGCCGGTGGCGACTTTGGATACGGTTTTGTTTTCGGATAGGCCCATGGAGATATTCAATCCACTCTCGCGGATGATGCGCTGCCGGAGTTCGTGGGCGAGCTTGAAGCAGCCAAAGAAGCGGTCCATGCCTGTGAGGTCGATGTAAAACTCGTCGATGGAGGATTTCTCAAAGAGCGGGACAGACTCCTTGATGATCTCTGTGACCTCGTGGGATTTTTGGCTGTATTTCTCAAAATCCCCCCGCACGATCACTGCCTCAGGGCAGAGTTGACGCGCAGTCCGCATGGGCATGGCCGAGTGCACCCCAAATTTTCGCGCCTCGTAGCTGCAGGAGGCCACGACTCCCCGGTCACTCGAACCCCCGATCAGGATGGGTTTACCAAGGAGCCGGCTGTCAAAAAGCCGCTCCACCGACACAAAAAACGTGTCCAAATCCATATGCACAATGCTTCGCTTCCCTTCCATGGCCTTTTGTTAATTTTATTGACATTTTAATGTTTATAATTTAATCAAAAAGGATAAATTTGAGTTAAGAAAGTGGCGGAAGATGTCAGAGTTAAAAAAGATATGCTTCGCGAGATAGGGAGATACGCTGCGCGAGATAGGATCTATCTGACACAGTTATATCTTAAAAATAGCTGCGTAGCTATCTTGAAGAAATTAAAGATATGCTTCGCGAGATAGGGAGATATGCGATGCGAG
>NZ_BTPD01000021.1:0-27601 GCF_036245625.1 Algoriphagus confluentis | reverse complement strand
GATAGGGCCTATTTGACGTAGTCATATCTTAAAAATAGCTGCGTAGCTATCTTGAAGAAATTAAAGATATGCTTCGCGAGATAGGGAGATATGCGATGCGAGATAGAGCCTATTTGACGTAGTCATATCTTAAAAATAGCTGCGTAGCAATCTTGAAGAAATTAAAGATATGCTTCGCGAGATAGGGAGATATGCGATGCGAGATAGGGTCTGTCTGACACAGTCATATCTTGAAAATATCTGCGTAGCTGTCTTGAAAAATAATTGTATAGTATTGGTTTTTAATTTGTTATAGTTATGAGTGAAAAATCAAAATACATTCCACTCAAAGAATTGACGATCTATAAATTGGCAAGGGAATTATCCGATAAGGCTTGGCTGATTTACGAGAGGTTAGGATATCACCAGCGTAAAGTTTGGGGGGACCAAATGTTGGAGGCTATCGATTCTGTTGGGGCAAATATTGCCGAGGGGTATGCTAGATATCATTTTCTGGAGCGGATAAGATTTTATTATATCTCAAGAGCCTCACTTTCTGAGGGGATGGATCACTGGATTGATCTTGGGTTTGAGCGAGGAATCGTTGCTAAAGAAGAACACGAAGTCATGTTTTCGATCGCGAAAAATTTACAGATTAAATTAAATGGGCAGATAAAAACGACCTACGAAGCCAAGAAGGATTTGGGATAGTGCAAACAAACTATCTCGCACAGCATATCTTCATTATTATTTATATCTTAAAAACTATCTCGCGTAGCATATCTTCTCCAGTATCTCAGCTTTAGCTATATCTTAAAGACTATCTCGCGCAGCATATCTTAAAAAAATCAATGTCATTAAATACTAACCTCAAATTCCTCCGAAAAAAGAAAGGCTTCACTCAGGAAACATTTTCTGAGGCTGTAGGAATCTCCCGCTCCAAACTGGCGGGTTATGAACTCAATATCAATCCTCCTTTGGATACGTTGGTGAAAATCTCAGACCAACTCGGGGTTTCTATAGATATATTACTAAGAGAAGACCTGACCGCCTACTCCGAATACAAACTCCGCGAGCTTCTGGAGACCGATCAGTTTCTCAGAGGGCGAAAGTTGCGGATTCTCTCTACTACGGTGGATGCCCAGGGTCGCGAACTGATCGAAGTGGTCTCCCAACGGGCTAAGGCCAGCTACTTGGCTGGATTTGCCGATCCGGAGTTTATTTCCGAGTTGCCAAGATTCTCCTTGCCATTTCTACCAATGGATAAAAAACATCGGGTTTTCCAAGTGGATGGAGACTCCATGCTGCCGATTCCCGATGGGGCTTGGATCGTCTGTGAATACGTGGATGACTGGATGGCGATCAAAGACGGGGAACGCTACGTGATCGTTACCGAGCAGGACGGAGTGACTTTCAAGATTGTTTACAACAAGATCAGCAGCGAGCAAAAATTACTGCTTTGCTCAGCCAATCCAATCTATGTTCCTTTCGAAGTGGAGGTAGAACAGATTCGGGAAGTGTGGAGGTACAGGTTGGCGATTTCGGGGCAATGACCAATTTTCAATGATCGATGGCCAGTGACCAATGAGCAATGTGTAATAAGCATTGGCCAATGGGCAAAGTCAAATGACCAATCATCGATGGAAACTGAATAATTTTCAATTCTTCAGTTTGGAGTCCACTTGACTCATGAATTTGTTCATTGAGTTTGAAAATTGATTATTGATCATTCCTCGTTCTCCTCCAGCTCCACAATCACCTCAATCTCCACCGCAATGTCATTAGGCAAGGCCGCTACCCCCACGGCAGACCGGGCATGCTTGCCTTTTTCTCCAAATACTTCCACCATCAAATCGGAGAAGCCATTGATCACCCGCGGATGCCCTGTGAAGTCAGGGGCTGAGTTGACCATGCCCAATACTTTGACAAACTGCTTGATGCGGCTCAGGTCTCCCGTGGCAGCTTTTAGTACGGCGATGATCTCCAGTCCGGTGAGCCTGGCAGCTTCGTAGCCCTGCTCGGGACTTAAGTCAGCGCCGACTTTGCCATATACGTCCGGGCCATTTCCTGCCAAAAAAAGCAAATTTCCCACTTGTTTCCATTTCACATAGTTGGCCATGGGCTGACTGACTTCTGGGAGTTCCAGTCCCAGTGCTTTGAGTTTCTCCTCAGGAGTCTGGGCAAGCAGTGGAAATGATAAAAAGGCAAAAAAGAAGACGATTCCTGTTAGTGTTTTTGAGTTCATGGGATTAGAAATAGATCGAGGTCTAAAATAGGGTTTATTTTTTAATACACGGTTGCCTTAAAGTTTTTGCCCCCTTGTTGAAAAGCTAATTTTTATCAGTTTTTGCCCTGATTTATGGCAAAGGATTTTTCCCGAATGAAGTCCAACTTTAAGGAACAAACCAATCCCAACTAACCATGAAAACGCTAGTAGTTCCTTTCGATTTTTCAGTTTACTCGCTTGCTGCGTTGAAAACTGCTCAGAGAATCAGTATTAAGACTGATGCCCGAATCCTTTGTGTGACGGTGATTCCTTCGGAGGTGGATTGGGATTTGCTCAGTGAGGAGGCGAAAAATAAGTATCCTGACTTAATTCAGGAGAGGCAGGAAGCAATCGATGTCCTTCCCGAATATATCCGAACAGTTGCTCCCGCAAAGGCTTTGATCGAACCGGTGGTGAAAATTGGCGTACCCCATGAGCAAATAGTCCGTGTAGCGGATAAAAACAAAGCGGACCTGATCATCATCGGTGCCTATGGCAAAGGATTTCAGGAAGGGAAATTTATCGGTTCTAATCTTCAAAAGGTGCTGAGAAACGCCAATTGCCCAGTTTTGGCCGTCAAGGAAGCTTTGGATGGGAATGCTTTCCGAAAAATTGCCTTTGCCACAGCTTTTGATGCTTCTTCCAAAGAAGCTTTCAGCCAATTCCTGCCTTTGGCAAAAGCATTCAAAAGTTCGATTCATCTCTTGCATGTAAATACCCCCGAGCATTTTACCAATTCTACCGATTCTGACCGCGAGATGGCGGAGTTTGCCAGAGGTCATGAGCAGTTTGTCATTCATCGGCATGTATTCAATCATAGAGATGCTGATGAGGGTATCGTGGCTTTTTGCGAAGATCAAGGAATCAATTTGGTAGTCTTGGTTTCTTCCAACCGCAAAGGCAGTTCTTCCTATGTGATTGGCACTACCGAGACAGTAATATTTAAATCCCCCGCGGGAGTGCTCAGCATTAAGGCCGGCTAGGAGCCATTTCCGTTTTCTTGGGTTTGGAAGTCCAGGACTTGGCTGATTGGGTGCTGCAGATGTACGACTGCAGCACCTATATTTTTTAATCCCTGAAAGACCTGCTCTTCGATATGGATCAATGTTGAAATCTGAACCTCCGGGGATTTTTTATCCATCTGCTCATAGATTTTTTCAGTGAGCTGTTTTTGCCATTTTTTTAGGTCATGGAATTGGGACTCCATTATCCTGAGCGCATCTTCTTTTTCCAAAGCCTCATTTACCTGAGTGAAAACATGAGTCACTTTGGTTCTTACCTCCTTCAGTACAAAGTCAGCAACCGGGTCTTCTGAATTTTCCAGCTCTTTTAAATTGTGAAGTATGTCCTTGAAGTTTTTTGCGGCATAGATGAGCAGTCTTGTGGTCAGGGTATAGGATGCATAGCGTGTTGCCGACTCGTCATCCTGAATTTTCTTTTGCAGTTGCAGGTTGAACCGGGTGATTTCTTCTTCGATTTCTTTCAAATGGTCATATTTTACATCAAGGTGCCTAGACTCCCGGATAAGCCTAGCCCAAATGGACTCTTTTTGACCATCGGATCTTCGGGTACCTTTCACGATGAGGAGAATAAAACCCTGTACTTTTCCCCACAATACCAGATTTTCTTTTCGTAGCGCCTCCAAGGCCACTTGGGGGATTTCCGGATCGGCTTTTTGGATGTATTCTGTGGGAGAGTTTTCCTCAGTCGCTTGGAAGTTTTTCATCAGCCATTTTTCCAGTTTGGGCAAAAGCGGATAGAATATCAAGATTCCCGTGGCATTGAAGAAGGTGTTGAAAAATACCAGCTGAATCAGCTCTCCGGAATCAGGAATTAAAGATTGAATCAGGTGAATGCAGGGATTCACAAAGGGGAAAAAGATGAAGCCTATGGTCAGATTGAAGACAATATGGCTAATTGCCAGCCGCTTTTTGTCCGGCTTACTTCCAAAGGCCCCCAGGCTAATAGTCACTGTAGTGCCAATATTAGCACCAATGATGACCGCAGCACCTGCTTCAATCCCAATTACCCCGGCATGGATAGCACTGAGTAGAATCACCAAAGTTGCTGAACTGGACTGGATCAGTGCAGTGAGGACTATTCCGGTGAGAAGAAAGACCCAGTTACCATAGTTGGCAAGTTGGGAAAAATCTACCCGCTCAGATAGATCTTCTATGGCTGATTTCATCAAATCCAAACCAAAAAAGAGCATACCAAAACCCAAAACAATCAATCCCAAGAAGGATAAGACCGGTCTTCTAGAAAAAGTAAGATAGGTAAGCGTACCTATGCCAATAAAGGGGTAGGCAAATGCGGAAACCGATATTTTGAATCCCAGCAAGGCCACAATCCAGGCAGTCATGGTCGTGCCCAGGTTTGCTCCTAAAATGACGGAGATTGCCGAGCCCAAATTGATTAATCCTGCTCCAAGAAAGGCTAAAACCATCAAGGTCACTAAGGAACTGCTCTGCAAAATCGCGGTGGTAACTGTTCCGGCAATGATTCCTTTCCAGGGTTTGTTGGTAAAGCTTTGAAGGAATCTCCGGAAAGTAGGTCCAGCCATTTCCCGGAATCCATGTTCCATTTGGGACATGCCCAAGAGAAAAAGGCCAAGACCTGCCAAAAACAGCCAAAAATCTGAAGCGTGACTTTCCATAGTTGATTGCTCCTACTCCGTTATTGCTATGGGAGAGAAGGCAATGGGTTACCAGAATCGGAATCTCTTTTCGTAAACTCGGTCACGGAAGATCCAGTTGTCCCAAATATCTCTGGACAGAAATATTTCCACTCCCACATTCAGGGTCATGTAGCCATCGTAGCGATGAGTGAGACCTGAACCTCTTCTGATTCTTCCGCGGTTGTTGAGGATGGCGGCTACATCCGGTTCCCCATTATCCAGCACGAATTGAGGATTCCGGATAGCTAATCTCAATCTGTCAGGATTTTGCCCCGTAACATAGTCATTGACTAGATCCAGGTAAAATTCACTCACATTGAAGGCTGAAATGTCGTCCATGTAATCAGTCAAGGTGAAGCGATAATTGCCTTCTACTTTCAAATCCATGTAGACATTGAGCTTGTACTTGAAACCCAAGCCCATCGGGAATACCATGATGTATTTCTCGTAGGGGTTGTTTTCCAACTGCAGGGGTCTCAGGTCAATCCATGCTCCATTCAGTTCAGCTTGGGGATTGTTGGATGACACCCCGATCCCAAAAAAGATGTAGGGATTCCATAGATGTCGGGTGATGTTATTCAGCTTCACCGGATGCCAGTAGTATTCTACTATTCCGGTCAGCTCCATATTGGTGGCTCTGAAATGGAGATTTCTTGGGTATCGAAATGCTCTTGGGTCAGAAGGAGGATCCGATCCCGACATTTTGTAATAGGTAAATTCACCCCGGGCCTTGAGATGGGTTCCAAAGATGTAATTGATGGAAAAGCTTGCATTCCAGTCCGGTTGTACTCCTTCGTTGTATTTCCAAAAGGAATACAGCTCTCCAAAATACTGGGTGGGGCCAATTCCAGCAGATATTGACCAAGGCTCTTCGAAGCGGTATCGATAAAAACTCTGGGAGTAAGTCTGACTTATTCCTAGTCCCAGAAAAATCACCAAAAGAATTCTTTTCATACTTTGCCTTTACCTCATCCGCTTTGATTCAGGAAAGATGAGGAAAAATAGGTTAATTATCCAATTTATCAAACCCCGATCTTAGGTGAAGATCCCGTTGAGGGTAAGGGATTTCCACTTTTTCCTCCGAAAATCTTTTAAAAATCTCGTAGTATAATTGGCTTTTCAATACCAGAGGTTTGTTGACAAATTCGGAGGTCCATACTCTGAGGTTGAAATTGAGGCTGCTGTCTCCATAGCTTTCAAACAACACATCGGATTCCGGAAATTTCAAAACTCCCGGATTGGATGCGGCAATATCCAGCAGGAGATTTTTGATTTTCTCCGGGTTTTCTTTGTAGGAGACACCCACAGGAAAGTTAAACCTTACTCTGCGTTCATTGTGTGACCAATTGATCACCTGACTGTCGATAAATTGGCTGTTGGGTACGATGATGCTGATATTGTCATTGGTCAGGATGGTGGTAGACCTGCCCGATATAGAAATGACATCTCCGTTGACGTCGCCCACTTCGATCCGGTCCCCGACCTTGATGGGTTGTTCAAGAAGGATGATCAGTCCTGAAATAAAATTGTTGGTGATGTTCTGCAAGCCAAAACCGATACCTACACCAATGGCTCCTGCCAATACACCAAATGCGCTCAGGTCTATCCCATTGGTCTGAAGAATCGAAAAAATTCCCGCAAGGATTATCACATACTTGACGATGGTGCCGATGGATTCCTTGGTGCCTACTTCAATTTCTCTTTTTTTAAGGATTTTTTTGACGATCAGCTTTCTGATCCATTCTGAACCGATGAAAAGGACCGTAAATGAAACAATCAGTGTGATAAGCAGTCCAATGGTCAGCTTGGTATCTCCCAGACTGAAAATGTTTTGGTTGATTAAATTGTCAAGCCATTGCCAAAAATCCTGTGTCTCATCCATGGAATCCATTCTGCTGTAAGCGTTTAAACTTAATTTTTGTTAGGTAAAACTATCCAATCTTTAACCAATAAACCAGAAAACTTTCTCTTTTCAATTAATCACGGAATATTGTTTTGATTAGCCCTGTTGAACAGGGTTGATTTAAAATAATTGACTGAATTCTTGTAATTTTGGGCTATGAGTAAGCAAAGAGAAGAATTAGAGCACCGACTTAAGCTACGAAATATCAAGCTCTCCGACTACGAGGACATCCGGGAAATCATGGTTTCCATCTATAGGAATCAGGGTGGAGCCTGGACAAAACAGGAGTTGAAAAACCAAATCAAAGCTTTTCCTGAAGGACAGATTTGTATCGAAGACAACGGCAAAGTTATCGCTGCCGCATTGAGTATCATTGTGGATTACGCCAAGTTTGGGGATAATCATACCTATGATCAGATTACCGGTTTCGGAAAATTCGACACCCATGACGATGAAGGCGATACCCTCTACGGTACAGATGTTTTTGTACACTCGGAATACAGGGGAATGCGTCTGGGCAGGCGACTCTATGATGCCCGAAAGGAGCTTTGCGAAAACTTGAATTTGAGATCCATCATCGCTGGCGGACGGATTCCCGGCTATTCCAAATATGCCGATGAAATGACCCCCAGGAAATACATTGACTTGGTGAAAAACCGGGAGATTTTTGATCCGGTTCTTTCTTTTCAGCTGGCCAATGAGTTTCATGTCCGAAAAGTAATTACCAAATACCTTCCCGAAGACACCGATTCCCGTGCCTATGCCACCTTGCTGGAATGGATCAATATATACTACGAAAAAGAGGAAAAACTCATCGGAAATAAAAAGTCCATTGTCCGGCTCGGGCTGGTGCAGTGGAAAATGCGGAGGTTTTCCAATGTGGACGATCTGATGCAGCAGGTGGAGTTCTTCGTAGATACGGTATCCGGCTATAAGTCTGATTTCTGTCTTTTGCCCGAATTCTTCAATGCTCCCATGCTGGCGGAGTTTAACGATATGGATGCCTCTGAAGCTATTCGTAACTTGGCAGACTACACTGATGAGATTGTTTCCAGAATGAGTGAATTGGCGGTGTCCTACAATTTGAACATCATCGCGGGCTCGATGCCGGAGTACGATGGCAAAAAACTCCGCAATGTCAGTTACCTATGCCGCCGGGACGGTACTCAGGACAAACAATACAAACTACATATCACTCCCGACGAGTCTGCTTATTGGGGCCTTCAGGGCGGAAACGGAATCAATGTCTTCGATACCGATGCAGGAAGAATAGGTATTTTGATCTGCTACGATGTTGAATTTCCAGAATTGGGAAGGATCCTGGCAGAACAGGAAATGGATATTCTTTTTGTTCCTTTCTGGACAGATACCAAAAACGCCTTTCTCAGGGTAAATACCTGTGCCAAAGCCAGGGCTATTGAAAACGAGTGCTACGTAGCCATCACTGGATCAGTCGGAAACCTCCCAAAAGTGGAGAATATGGACATACAATATTCCCAATCTGCGATTTTCTCGCCCTCGGACTTTTCTTTTCCTCACGATGCCATTGTTGCTCAGGCTTCTGAAAATGCAGAAACTACCATAGTGGCTGATGTGGACTTGGATTTGTTGACCAAGCAAAGAAAAGCCGGAAGTGTGAGGAACCTGGAGCAGCGAAGATTGGACCTTTATTCAATTCAATGGAAACAGAAAAAGTAATTCAGGCCTATTTTGCCCATATCCCGGAGTCAGTTTGGGAAAAAGCCTATCCCATTAAGGTACTCATCACCGATGTGGATGGAGTGCTCACAGATGGGGGCATTATCTACGATGACTTTGGTACCGAGTACAAGAAGTACAATGTCAAAGATGGGTTGATTGTACAGCATCTTCGAAAAGTCAAGATTCTGGTCGGAGCCATTACCGGGAGACAGTCCCAGGTGGTAGAAAATCGATGCGAGGAGCTTCGATTTGATTTTCATTATCATGGGGTCAAAGACAAAGCGAAAAAGCTAAGAGAAATTCTGGAAACGATGGAAATTGAGCTCCATGAAGTAGCTTACATTGGAGATGATCTCATTGATTTGCCTATTTTGACTCAAGTAGGATTGGCTGTGGCACCCCAGGATGCTTTACCCTACGTGAAAGCAGCGGTGCATTATATATCCCCCTTTGCCGGAGGAAAAGGCGTATTTCGCGAAGTAGGCGATATTCTACTCCATACGAGAGGCCAATTGGCTCCCTTAATTGAAACGTTATCCCAACAGAACTCATGAAGAAAAACACACAACCCATGCACATCCGCGATGGAGTAGTATTAGGTGCTGAAAAGCCGGTCCTTTTTGCAGGACCCTGTGCAGTGGAGAGTTTGGACATCTGCCTGGAAATCGGAAGCAAAGTGAAAGCTTGGGCAGAGGATCACGGGTTTTCCTACGTCTTTAAGGCCTCTTTCGACAAAGCCAACAGGACCTCTTCCGGCTCATTTCGAAGTATCGGCATGGACAAGTCCCTTGAAGTACTTCAGCGGGTAGGAAAGGAATTGGATGTGCCTTTGGTGACGGATATCCATGAATCCTATCAGGCAGCTGAAGTAGCCGAGGTGGTGGATGTCTTGCAAATTCCTGCCTTTTTATGTCGACAAACTGATCTTTTGCTTGCTGCCGGAAACACAGGAAAAGCAGTGAAAATTAAACGAGGCCAATTTATGGCGCCGGAAGACATGCAGTTTGCAGTAAAAAAAGTAAGATCCACTGGCAATGAAAATGTCTGCCTAACCGAGCGGGGTTTTTCTCTGGGCTATCACAACCTGGTGGTGGACATGAGAGGATTGCCCATCATGAGGGAATTTGCACCGGTAGTTTTTGATATTACCCATTCGGTACAGCAGCCAGGAGGACAGGGAGGCAGCAGTGGAGGCCAGCGGGAGTTTGCTCCGTTTTTGGCTAGAGCGGCTGCGGCGACCGGGATTGATGGGTTTTTTATCGAAACTCATCCCGAGCCTGCCAAGGCACTCAGCGACGGACCCAACCTGATCCCGCTTCACAGAATGGGTGATTTTCTGCACATGCTCAAAGAATCTTGGGAGCTAGGGAGAAAGTACCAGGATTTTGCTGTTCAGTAATCGACCTTTATGAAAATTTCTGTCCTCACTATTCTCTTTTGCATCAGCTATTCTCTTGTTTCTGCAAAGCAGCAGACCGGTGCTATCCAAGACCAAATTCGCGGCATTTTGGAATATGAGACACCCACAGACCGGTTGGTGATATCCGGCAGAGAGCTGAAGACCAGTTCTTGGATTCATACGTTCTATGTGGATAGAAATTTTGAGGAAGTTTGGACCAAAGATGGAATTCTTCTGGAATTAGCCTACGAGATGCGGTATGAAATCAGGGAGTCCAAATACGACGGTTTAAACCCCGAGGATTATGATTTGGCATGGATTGAAGCATATTTTAAGACTTTTGAAGCCAATAAAGTTGCCAAAAAACCCAGTGAAGCTGGAGACCTGGCTGCTTTGGATTTGCTATTGACCAATGCCTTTTTCCAACTGGCAGAGGATTTGGAAATAGGGAAAGTCGATCCTGCGCAGCTTAAAGGAGACTGGGCGATTGAGCGCAAAGGAATCAGAATGGATCATTTGTCCTTATTGAATAAGGCCATTGCTGAGTTGGATATCCGCAGAAATCTTGAGAAGTTATATCCCAAGTTCACAATTTATAAAAGGAGCAGAGAGGTGATCCGATCACTAGAGCAGAAGTCCAAAGTTGATTCTCTTTCCTGGAAGGCCTTGAAACTGGATAAATCGCTGAAAGTAGGGGATACCCATTCCTCTGTTCCTCAATTGAGACAACGCCTGCAATTCTGGGGATACCTGGAAGCAGTCCAGCTCTCTGATTCCAAAACTTACGATTCTCTGATGGTGGAGGGTGTGGTTCGGTTTCAGCAGAAAAATGGAATGGAACCTGACGGGATTATCGGGAAAAACACGGTAATTGCGCTCAATGCATCTCCTACTGCTTTGATGGACAAAGCTCGGGTAAACATGGAGAGGCTGCGCTGGCTGCCGGATACAGTCCAGAATATGGAACTGATCGTGGTCAATATTGCCAATTTTCAATTGGACTACCTCAATAACCTGGACACTCTTTTTTCTTCCCGGGTGATTGTCGGAAAACGCTACCATGAGTCGCCAATTTTCAGGGCGGAAATGAGCTATATTGTATTTAGCCCTTATTGGAATATTCCCTACTCCATTACCAAAAATGAGATTATTCCGGCCGTCAGGAAAAATCCCAATTATCTCCAAAACAAAAACATGGAGGTAATCACCACTTCAGGTAAGCCTGTAAATGCCAATTCGATCGATTGGTCCTCCAAATCTTTTCCCTATCTCATTCGTCAAAAACCAGGCGGAAACAATTCCTTGGGATTGGTGAAATTTATGTTTCCTAACTCCCACAGTGTTTACATTCACGATACACCTGCCCGGACCTTGTTTGATCGGGAGGATCGGGCCATGAGTCACGGTTGTATTCGCTTGCAAAATCCTGCTGATTTTGCTCAGTTGCTGTTGAGAGATGATCCATTTTGGACCCCGGATAAGATCAACGCAGCCATGCACCAAGACAGGGAGAAGATCGTCAATCTTCCCAGAAAAATCCCTGTGGTTTTGCTTTATCTCACGTTTTGGTCTGATTCCAAAGGGCAGCCTCATTTCAGACAGGATATTTATAATAGAGACGCCGAGGTATTGGCCTTGCTCAATCAGTAGATCGATCCTGGATGAATGCGGACTGCTGGAGATACTCTTCCTGATCGGCAAAAATAAACAGGAGAGATCCGTCTTTGATGAGGTCGATGACCTCTTTAGAAAGCTCTGACGGTACCGCTGGACAGCCTAAGCTCCTGCCTAACCTGCCTGAGACTTTGGCAAATTCTTCCCGGGCATAGTCTGCTCCATGGATTACGATGGCCCTGCTTCTTGCCTGATCATTGAATCCTTCTTCCAGACCGTCCAATCTGAGAGAATAGCCATGCTTGCCGATATAAGTCTCTCCGGTTTTATAAAATCCCAAGCTACTTTGATAGGACTCCGGACGGTTGGAGAATTTTTCGGCCATAAGATTTCCGGAGTTTCTGCCGTGCGCTACTACGGTATTGAGTACTATTTCTTCCTCTACTAGGTCTATGATCCAAAGTCTCCTTTCAGTCGAGGGAAGAGAAAAGTCTATTAGAGTTAAAATCTGCTTATCCAGCGTATTTTCGAGGGTTTCATACCCATCCAAAGCAAAATCCAAGGCGTAAATAGAGGGAGCGTTTTCGTGTTTTTCCATCAATCGATCCCTGATTATTTCGCTTTTGGTCTTCCCAATAGGAGTAGGAGGAAGTGTAGACAAAGGGGAAGAAGAACTGAAAATCCAGATTATAGGCAATAGAATTCCCTGGAAAGCAGGCATGAGTGTAATGTTCGGGGTGAAACCTTAAATTTAAAGCATCGCCAAAATATTCAAATACTTTGCCAGAAATTTTCCGAATTCACTACTCTCCCTCCATTTTGTAATAAGGGAACCAAATCGTGTCCTTTTGCCGTTTGTTGTTTGATTTGTAAGGAGGTAAGGTTTGGCTTGGGAAGTTTATATCTCTACTTTTGCGATCGGGTAAAAAAATAAACCTTTGACTTACAGATGATTTGCTTATTTGTTTAATAAAAATAGATAATTGTTAAACAAAATTTGAAATTACCCTGTTTCTACCTTCAATGAAAGTATCCGTATTCCGAAAAGAGCATTTCAATGCTGCTCACAGACTCTACAATCCAAGTTGGACAGAAGAAAGGAATCAGCAAATCTTCGGAAAATGCAACAATCCAAACTTCCATGGGCATAATTATGACCTAATCGTTCAACTGAAAGGAGAGATTGATCCTGATACAGGCTACGTGTATGACATGAAAGAGCTCAGCGATCTGATCAAAGAGCACGTACTAAATAAATTTGACCACAAAAACTTAAACTTGGATACCGATGAATTCAGAAATCTCAATCCATCTGCTGAAAACATTGCAGTGGTTATTTGGAATATTTTGAGAGAAAAAATTGATCGGCGATTCGAATTAATCATTCGACTTTATGAAACAGAAAGAAACTTTGTTGAATACGATGGGAATTGACATTGCCAGGGCTTCATTTGAAGAAATCGGTGAAGAGCACGTAGGTACTTCCTTTGAAACACCGCTTAGAGAGGATGCTTTCGAAATGGACGATGATCTGAAAGTGGAATTGATCGAAAAGCATTTTCGGGAAATCATGAACATTATGGGGCTGGATTTGACTGACGATAGTCTGAAAGGAACCCCACACCGAGTCGCCAAAATGTATGTGAAAGAGGTGTTTTCTGGCCTCAACCCAAAAAACAAACCGGCTGCCAAGCTTTTCGAAAACAAATACAAATACAACGAAATGCTGGTGGAGAAGGACATCACTTTCCACTCCCACTGTGAGCATCATTTCGTACCTATCTATGGCAAAGCCCATGTCGCTTACATTTCCAATGGAAGTGTAATCGGATTATCCAAAATCAACCGAATTGTGCAATACTTTTCCAAGCGGCCTCAGGTTCAGGAAAGATTGACCATGCAGATTGGAAATGAATTGATTGAAGTATTGGGTACGCAGGATGTAGCGGTAATTATGGATGCTTACCATATGTGCGTCAGCAGCCGGGGTGTAAATGACACCAACAGCTCTACCGTGACCTCCTTTTTCTCCGGAAAATTCAAACACGACGAACAAAGCCGCAATGAATTTCTAAAGTATATCGCTTTGGAAAAATAAAGTAAAATCCAACTAGACCAACAAAAAGCCGGGCAGAAATTCCCGGCTTTTTTTGTTAGTAATGCAAACAAAAGCCCATTTTATTGATTTTATGTAAAAAGAAATACACGAAATGAAAGATAAGAATATAGTAGTGATTGGCGGTAATTCGGGGATAGGGAAAGCAGTGGCTGAAGCGCTTGAAAAGGAAGGCGCAAACCTATTTCTCTACTCCAAAAGCGCGGAAGGTACTACAGAACTGGATGTCAGTCTAGCTTTCTCTGAAATTCCTGGATTACCTGAAAAAGTTGATGGGCTAGTTTATTGTCCTGGTACGATCAATCTCAAGCCATTTCACAGAATTTCCTTGGAGGACTTCAAGACCGAAATGGAAATAAACTTTTTCGGCGCGGTAAGAGTACTTCAGTCCTGCATGAAGGCATTAAAAAAGTCCGATTCTCCATCAGTAGTCCTGTACAGCACAGTGGCAGTTCAGACGGGAATGGGCTTCCATGCAGGTATCTCCTCGGCCAAAGGAGCAATAGAAGGGCTGACAAGGTCTTTGGCAGCAGAGTGGGCCCCATCCAAAATCAGGGTCAATGCCATTGCCCCTTCCCTTACCGAAACTCCCCTAGCCTCCGCTTTGCTTTCTACGCCGGAGAAAAAAGAAGCTTCCGACAAGCGTCATCCTTTGGGTAGAATTGGAACTCCCGAAGACATTGCCGCAGCAACGGTATTTTTGTTGTCTTCCCAATCTTCCTGGATGACAGGGCAAATCCTCCATTTGGATGGAGGAATGTCCAATTTGAAATAATCTTAAAACAATTTTACCTCAAAAATTGTCTCATTACCGGGTACGGTCCCGAGACGAACGAGCTGTGAATATGAAGACACCACCTGAATCATTCCTGTTGTTTAAGGAAGAATTGAGGAAGGCCCAATTGGAGAAAGAGAGGCTAAAACAAGAGTACGAAATGAGGCTGGCAGAGGTCAACAAGGAACTTTGCCGTCTCAAAGAACAGATTCAGTCCCAGCAGGATATGATGCGGACCACCTTGGAGTATGCCTCAAATCTGGAACACCGACTTTCTGAATTCCAAGATGAGGTCAAAATTTCCCAATCTCAGCCAAGAAAAACTGTGTTTTAACCAAATCCCTCAACGAAAGCCATGAATCAAACTCTAAACCCTTCCGAAATCCAGGACTTCGAGATAGCCTTTGAGGAACGCTACGCGAGGGTATCGGTCAGCGCAGAAAAGAAGATCGTTGTTTGCGAACTTTTGGCTGATTATATCCCGATTGAAGATTTCCAGTCCATTTTCCTTCAAATTGGAGAAATAGTCAAAGCCGGAAATTTCGAAAAGTTCATTTTTGATAAAAGATCCCTCAGAGCATTTCACCAACCTACGATGGAGTGGTACTTTATCCACTGGAAAAAAGACATGCTCGCCTTCGGTTTGAAAACCCACAGAAAAATACTCCCTGCAGAAAAATGGTTTGAAAAGATGGTGCAAATAGCCAAAGAACAAATTCTCCAAAACTATCCTGACAATATCATTGATCAGCTGGATATTAAGTATTGCGACAGCATAGAGGAGGCCATTATCAAATGAGCCGTCACTTTTCATCAGCATCAATCATGGATCTGGATTCCTTTTACAGAAGAAATCTGATCAATTGCCTTTCGGGCTACAAGAGCCTCAACCTGATTGCAACTAAAAATAAAGAGGGAGTTACTAACGTAGCTCCTTTTTCTCAAGTTTTTCATATCGGCGCGGCCCCTCCTTTGGTGGGGATTCTCTTCAGACCTCATACGGTCAAGCGGGACACGCTGGAAAATATTTTAGACACCCATTGCTTTACCCTCAATCACGTAACGCCTTCCTTATATCAGCAAGCCCACTGGGCAGCGGCCAACTGGGAGGGAAGTGAATTTGTAGGCGCTGGATTAGAGGAGGAATACAAAGATGGATTTGATGCTCCCTTCGTGAAGGGAAGTCCAGTTCAGTTGGGCTGTACTTTGGTGGAAACACAAACGCTGCAAGTCAATCAGACCGTTCTCATGATTGCCAATATAGATCATGTCTATGTAGAGGAGGCGGGCCTGAGAGCAGATGGTTCCCTGGATCTGAATCTATTGGAAACCGTCACTGTAAGTGGATTGGATGAATACCATCTCGGCAAGAAACTGGCTAGATTAGCTTACCCGAAGCCGGGAATTCAGCCTGTTGAGATTTGAATGGATAGATCACGGAAGCAGGCTGAGACCGATTCAAGTTTTTTTTGTGATTAGCCTGAATTAAATTCAAAACCTAGGCCTATAGCATCCTAGTGGTTCGAAACTGCTGAATTTTAAAAATCCAAATACGTCTATTACAAATTTGCAACTCCTAGAACTCACCGACTCCGGGCTTTTTTGTCCTCCTGCAAACGTTTTTATTGACCCTTGGAGACCTGTAGATCGGGCAGTAATCACCCATGCACACTCTGATCATGCTCGATGGGGGATGAAGCATTACATGGCTCACCGAGACTCGGCAGAGGTGATGAAGCTTCGTCTCGGAACTGAAATCAGTCTTCATACGCTGGAATATCAAGAGCAGCTTGCAATTAATGGGGTGAAAATCAGTCTTCATCCTGCTGGGCATATTCCGGGTTCGTCCCAGGTAAGACTGGAATATCAGGGAAAAGTCGCTGTGGTCAGCGGGGACTACAAAGTCGAAAATGACGGACTTTCTACCCCATTCGAACCTGTCAGATGCCACGAGTTTGTTTCCGAATGCACTTTTGGGCTACCGATTTACAAGTGGGAATCTCAGGCAGAAATCTTCACTCAGATCAACTCCTGGTGGAAGGAAAATGCCTCTGAAGGGCGGAATTCAGTGCTTTTTGCCTATTCTCTGGGAAAGGCCCAACGAATCCTTCAAAATCTCAATCTGGAAATCGGTGAAGTTTTTGTCCATGGTGCAATCTGGAATACCAATCAAGCCCTGATTGCCAATGGGATTCCACTTTGGGATGTACCCAAAGTGACTCAGGATATCCCTAAGAATCGGTTCAAGGGAGCTTTGATTATTGCTCCTCCTTCAGCTATGGGCACTCCGTGGATGAGACGATTTTCCCCATACCGCACGGGAATCTGTTCCGGTTGGATGGCTGTCCGGGGTACTCGAAGGAGGAGAGCAGCAGATCGGGGATTTGTGCTTTCGGACCATGCGGATTGGGAGGGCTTGATTTCTGCTATTTCCGCTATCGAGGCGGAAAAAGTCTACCTCACGCATGGAAGTACGGCCGCTTTCGGAAGATTTCTTCAAGAAGAAAAGGGAATTGATGCGGTAGAGTTGCAGACGCTTTTTGGGGCAGAGGAAGTGGAATAGGGAAGAGTATCCGGTACTGGATGTTGGATGACCAATGGTAGGATTATTTGGAAAGGTTCCCAGATTTGTTTCAGTGCTCCTTCTTGGGCGGTACAAGACATAGAAGGAACAAAGTTGATCAGGATTGAAAAATGGAAAGATTGCAAAATTGATGATCCACTGATACCTTGGGAGTGGATTCAACTCTCCTTCTTATGTCCAAATTTTTGATGTTCATTTCCCTAAGCCTATTTTTAGCTTCCTGCCAAAATTCTCCTACAAACAAAGCTGAAAATTCTATCCATTCAGTCACGAGCCCCATTTCGATTGACTCTATGGGCCTGACGCTGATTCATGAACACATGCTGGTGGACTTTATCGGGGCAGATTCGATCAATTCAGATCGCTGGAATCGAGATTCGGTGACAGCCAAAGTGCTTCCTTACCTGATGGAGGTGAAAAAGCATGGAGTTCGGACCATCTTGGATTGCACACCCAGCTATTTGGCTAAAGATCCCTTGCTTCTGAAAGCTCTCAGCGAAAAGTCCGGTATTCAGATTCTGACCAATACCGGATTTTATGGTGCTGTGGGAGGGAAATACCTTCCCGACTTTGTCCAAACAGAAACAGCTGAGCAACTTGCTGAGCGATGGATAGCCGAATTTGAAAATGGAATTGAGGGAACGGGGATCAAACCGGGTTTTATCAAGATTTCAGTGAATGAGGCAGATCCGCTTTCGGCAATCGATCAAAAGCTCGTGCGAGCCGCAGCCATCACCCACCTAAACACCGGTTTGACCATCGCCTCCCATACCGGAACTTGGAATACCGCCATTCAAGAAGTCCGGATTCTTCAGGAAATGGGAGTGAAGCCTTCCGAATTTGTCTGGGTGCATGCCCAGGCTGAGGAAGATTTTGAAAACTATCGAAAGGCTGCCGAATTGGGCGTTTGGATTAGCCTTGATGGGATAGGTTGGGCCATTGATCCCTATGTGGACCGTCTTGTTTTTGCCAAGGAAAATGGAATTCTCGGAAATGTCCTGATTTCCCATGATGCAGGATGGTATGATCCCGCCAAACCAGGTGGGGGAGATTTTCAGCCGTTTACCAACATTTTTGAAAAGCTGATTCCGATCCTCACAGAAAAAGGGTTTTCCGATCAGGACTGGAATCAGCTTTTGGTGAAAAACCCGAAAAAGGCTTTCGCTTTGGGTAGGTAAACCTTACTTCTTTCCAATGCCAAAGCGGATTTTGTAGGAAGCATGGACATACCACCTGAGGTATTCATCAAATCCAGTAGCGGCAAGACTGACTGCATTCCTCACATTTGGATTTTTGGTCTTCCATTCTGCTTCTAATTCCGCAAAAATTCCAATTCGCTGATAACTGTCTGTAAAGCTGGCTAAGTTGGGTCCATCTTCAGGATTAAAAAAATTGATATTGGCTATATACCCTTCCCCACCTAATTGGAGCGTTGGGCCAAGGGCAAAAGAAAGGTTGAACTCAGAGGGCCGCTGAATTAAGCGGTATTTGAAAGATGGATTAATAAAAAATCCTGAAGAGTGATTTCGGTTTTTCTGACCAGGTGCAAAGTTGTCATTTTCAAAACTCCCGATTGATTGGTAAAAAAGAAGGCCTGCATTGAGAGAAGTCCTTTTTCCCAATCGATAGTTGAGTTCATTGCTGAAATTCAGGCCATAAAGCATGTTGTTCGGGTCATGAGAGCCTCCTGCTCCGACGGTGTATTGGAGCTTTGGCCGGTCCTGTGCCTGGACTAGGCATTGAGAAGATGAGAAGAAAATGAGGAGCAGGATAAGTTGATTTGCTTTCATAAGGTTTGGGATTAAAAGTTGTCGTGCCAAACATCCAAAAGAATATTTCAAGTAAAAAATAGAGTATAGTTATTTTAACTAAATAAATGTTAAGAAGGAAATCTTGGAATTTTGAGCTGAAAGCAAGAAAGAACATCTCCTGTTGTCCAAATTTTCTTTGCCGAATTTTAGTAAGCGGTCTCCCCTGATTACCTTTGCGCATGGCAGAACAAATCCTGATCCTAGATTTTGGATCTCAATACACCCAGCTGATTGCACGAAGAGTCCGAGAGCTCAACGTTTATTGTGAAATTCACCCTTACAACAAAGTCCCGGAGATCACTTCTGATATCAGAGGGATCATCCTTTCCGGTTCACCTTGCTCAGTGAGAGACCAAGGAGCTCCAGATGTAAATACCGAAGCCTTCCGGGGTAAACTTCCTGTCTTGGGAGTTTGCTATGGCGCCCAGCTTTTAGCCAGCAAATATGGGGGAGAAGTTCTGCCATCTACCATTCGGGAATATGGACGTGCCAATCTGGACCATATTGACCTTCATCATGATTTGCTAAAGGAAATGACCCATGGTTCGCAGGTGTGGATGTCACATGGAGATACCATTAAGGAGCTTCCATCTGGGTTTGAAGTAATTGCCAGCACTTCCTCCGTTCGTGTGGCTGCTTTCAAAGTGGAAGGCGAAAAGACTTATGGAATACAATTCCATCCGGAAGTGACCCATTCTTTGGAAGGGAAAAACCTATTGAGAAATTTTGTGGTAGGGATTTGCGGTTGTTCTCAGGATTGGACCTCAGACACCTTCATCGATGCTACTGTTTCCGAGCTAAAAGCAAAAATCGGTACTGATAAAGTGGTCATGGGGCTCTCTGGAGGTGTGGATTCTTCTGTAGCCGCTACCTTGATCCACCGGGCGATAGGAGATCAGCTGACCTGCGTGTTTGTGGATAACGGACTGCTTCGTAAAAATGAGTTTGAAGAAGTACTGGACTCCTACAAGCATATGGGATTGAATGTCATCGGAGTCGATTCCAAGCAGCGTTTTTATGATGCTTTGGCTGGCTTGACCGATCCGGAGGCAAAGCGGAAAGCGATTGGCCGGGTGTTCATCGAAGTTTTTGATGACGAGGCGCATAAAATTGACGGTGTCAAATGGCTCGGACAAGGAACGATCTATCCCGATGTAATTGAATCGGTATCTGTCAAAGGCCCATCTGCCACCATCAAATCTCACCATAATGTGGGTGGATTACCCGATTTTATGAAGTTGTCTGTGGTGGAGCCATTGAATACCCTTTTCAAAGACGAGGTACGTGAAGTGGGTCGAGCTTTGGAAATTCCGGAAACCATCATCGGACGGCACCCTTTCCCGGGACCTGGTTTGGCCATCCGAATTTTGGGAGATATCACCGAAGAAAAAGTGAAAACCCTTCAGGAAGTGGATCATATTTTCATCCAAGGATTGAAAAACCATGGGCTTTACGATCAGGTATGGCAAGCAGGTGCTATTCTGCTTCCGATTCAGTCGGTGGGAGTGATGGGAGATGAAAGGACTTACGAGCGGGTAGTGGCACTGAGAGCTGTCGGCTCAGTGGATGGAATGACTGCAGATTGGATTCATTTGCCCTATGATTTCCTTGGGAAAATGTCAAATGAAATCATCAATAGAGTCAAGGGAGTCAACCGGGTAGTTTATGATATTTCTTCCAAGCCGCCGGCAACGATCGAGTGGGAATAAATAAAAAAAGTTAAAACCCGAGGGCCCTCCCCCGGGTTTCTCCTTTCTAAGGCATTGCGGTCCGGTCTTTGGGAATGGAAATAATGCCTTAAATTTGAATTTCCTGAAAATTCATCCTTTAGTTAAGATCCAATGCAGAGATACCTTTCTTTATTCCTTGTATTTTTTGTGTTTCAAACCGGTTTTTCTCAGGGCCTTCCTGAAAACTATCAGAAAGCCAAATCAGCCCTGGCCAATGAAGACTATTGGTCTTCTATAAATGGGTTTAAGGAGTATTTGGATGCAGGGAAATTTGGAAATTTAGCCAATTACGCGGCTTTTCACAGTGCAGAGGCCTATTTGAAAGTGAATCAACCCGCTCAGGCTATCGAAGTTCTTCGGCCGGTCTATTCCAGAAACTGGAGCAAGTCAGATGAGATGAAATACCTTCTGGCTTTGGGTTACTTCCAAAATGGGCAGACTTTGGACGGCATGCGGATGGTCCAGCAGATCAAAAGTGAGGAAATCATGACCAAAGCTCAGTATGCTGTTTTTGAATTTCTGGTTCAGGCCTCTCCGACCTTTTTGGTCACAAATCTTCAGGAGTTTAAATCCAACCCGGGGTACACGTCTGCTATGGCTTTTGTGCTTCAGCAGAAGGAAATCATGACGGCAGGAGAGCGTGAAGCGCTCAAGATAGTCGGGCAGAGTAACTCTAAAGTGGGAGCAAAGCAGGATGAAGTTTTGGATATTGTGGTCATTTTGCCCTTTACCACAGGAAATACTTCGATTTCTTCTATATCTTCTAACGACTTCATTTTTGAGCTTTATCAAGGGATATTGGCAGGAGTAAATCAATTGAAATCAGAAGGTGTGCCTGTTCAAATGCAAACTTTTGATTCCAAGCGGGATTTAAAATACATAGGAAATTTGCTCAAGGACCCAGCGTTGGAAAATGCAGACGTGATTATCGGTCCGATTTACCCTGATGAGACGGATTTAGTGAGTCAGTATGCAGAGTCAGAGAAGATCCCATTTATCCATCCACTTTCCAATCTTGGAGACCGGTTTGAGCAGCTTAAGTACAGTTATTTGTTCAGACCTTCGGTTCAGGCTCTTTCTGAGGGAATCTTAGCCGCAATGAAGAAAGAAAATTGGGGCAAAAGGGTGGCAATTGGTTATAGCACGGCTTCCCGAGATCAGGCACTAGCTTCTTTGCTAAAAGATAAACTTAGTAGGGAAGGGTATGATTTGCTTAATTTTCAGGAAGTCGACCGGCGAAATGTAATTGAGTTTTTCAATGATTTGGGGATTCGAGGTCGAGGTGACTCTGTGCTCCGAGCAGATCAGGTAATTTTGTTGGGAGATGATCCTGCTATTGCCCAGCCTGTATTTGCTTTGTTTGAATCGGTGACCATTTCTGTACCCACTTTGGTTATGGATTCTTGGGTTTCTTTCAATTTTGCCAACTTTGAAATGATCGAATTTCCCAATCTGTATTTTATTTACAACAACACTCCAAACTTCGGTACGGAAGCCATGAATGCTTTCCGGGACAGGTTTTATTCCAAAAATCTGGCCCTGCCCAGTTTGAACGCTATTCTAGGCTCCGAATTAATTTTCTGGATCAAATCCAATTTCTCGGAATTCTCGGATTTGAGAAGAGGGCTTGATTCAAAAAGCTATCAACCTGGGAAATTGACCCATGGATTCAACTTCCAAAACAGCAATTCCAATCAATTTTCCCCTATTCTGAAGCTGGAAAACGGGGAACTCATTCCATTAAACTAAACCATGCAAATTTCTGAAAGCAAGCGGCTCTTTGCCCATGCCCAAAATTTCATTCCCGGTGGAGTCAACTCCCCTGTTCGAGCTTTTAGAGCAGTTGGAGGTGACCCCATATTTATCAAAAAAGCCGACGGGGCCTACATCTTTGACGAAGATGGCAATGCCTACATCGAAATGATCAATAGCTGGGGGCCGATGATTCTTGGCCATAATCACCCCATGATCAAGGAGGCGGTCATTAAAGCGATGGAAAACGGGACTTCCTTTGGAGCTCCTACAGCGAGGGAGGTAGAAATTGCAGAATTGATCGTGAAGATGGTCCCTTCTGTGGAAAAAGTCCGAATGGTCAATTCCGGTACCGAAGCGACCATGTCCGCCATCCGTGTGGCCCGTGGCTATACAGGAAGGGATAAATTTATCAAAATGGAAGGCCACTATCACGGACATGGGGATTCTTTCTTAATCTCTGCAGGCTCAGGAGCAATCACCATGGGAAATCCGGATTCTCCGGGGGTGACAGTAGGCACGGCAAAGGACACCCTCCTGGCTCCCTACAATGACCTGCATGCTGTTGAAAACTTGGTTCAGGCAAATAAAGGAGAGATTGCCGCCTTGATTATTGAACCTGTTCCAGGAAATATGGGCTTGACGTTGCCTTTGCCGGGGTATTTGGAAGGGTTAAGAGAAATCTGCACCCGAGAGGGTATCGTTCTGATTTTTGATGAGGTGATGACCGGTTTTCGCTTGGCAAAAGGCGGTGCTCAGGAGCTTTTTGGAGTGACTCCCGACATGACTACCTTAGGCAAAATCATAGGAGGAGGGATGCCGGTAGGTGCCTATGGAGGGAAAAAAGAGATTATGGAGTTTGTGTCTCCTGCAGGACCAGTGTACCAAGCCGGTACCTTGTCGGGAAACCCTATCGCCATGGCAGCTGGATTGGCTATGCTTAGGCATTTGGACACCCATCCTGAAGTCTACGCTTCTTTGAATCAAATCGGAAGAAAAATCACAGAAGGGATCGTCAAGATCAATCTAGATCTTAATCTCAACTACACGGTGAATCATATCGGCAGCATGTATTCCCTGTTTTTTACCGATTCTCCGGTTGTGGATTTTGAATCAGCAAAAAAATCAGATACTGCATTATTTGGCACTTATTTTCAGGCCATGCTAAAAAGAGGGGTTTATTTGGCGCCCAGTCAGTTTGAAAGCTTGTTTCTTTCCACCGCACTTACTGACGGATTGATTGAGGTTGTTTTGTCTGCGCACAAAGAAAGTATGAAAGAAATTCTAGGTTAAATAATTTGAAAATGTCAATTAGAGTATACGGTATCAAAAACTGCAATACCATGAAAAAGGTCTTCAACTTCTTGGAAGAAAATGGAGTGTCCTTTGAATTTGTCGATTACAAAAAGCAAAAGCCAACGATAGAGCTTTTGAAGTCTTTTTTACAAAAAGTGAGCTTAAGCACTTTGGTCAATAAGCAAGGAACTACCTACCGCAAGATGGATGAAAATCAGAAGGCTGCCTTGGAAGAAGAAGAGACGGCGCTTCCGATTTTGGTGGAGCACCCTAGTATGATCAAGAGGCCGATAATTGATGCTTCCGGTATGGACTTGCTCGTTGGCTTGGACCTCCAAAAATTTCAAAAGCTTTTTTCCTAAAACCAGAACTTTACTGATTTAGTAAAGTTCCATTTCTCGAATAAGGTTTCCTCACCTCTCTATCCCTATTTTAGGGAGTCAATCGGAAAGGAAATCAAATCCAACCCATCCCATAGATCATACCTATGGGATTTTTTTTTCAAAGGGGTTTTTCGATTTCATTCAAAAAGGGGGTTAACGCCCTGTTTTCCATTCAATTCAGTTTTTATAGGACTTAAATATGAGTGAAAATACCCAATGTTAAGTTTATAAGAATAGGGAAATTACTTATTGCATCAACTATCCTCAAAGACTAGATTTGTTTCGAAATACAAAAATAAGGTATTGAAAAGCGAATTAAAGTATGTGATTTCAAAACGGGATCAGTATAAGTGAAAATAAAGCCTATTCCCGCAGATCAATCAAATAGCCGATAGAACCAATTTTAAACTATTTATTCAATCAATTAACTTCAAAAAAACCATGAAAAAGTCAATTTTATTCTTAGGTGCTTTTGCATTTGCAGCATCAGTATCTTTTGCCCAAACTCCAACTGGTCAAAACAACTCTTCCACTACAGATCAGACTGGAAACAATAACACTGCAACAGTAACCCAATTTGGAAACGACAACGGGTCTTCCCTAATTCAGGATGGAAATAGAAACATGGGTACTGTTTTGCAAGGAGGTTTTGGAGGAGGAAGTATTCAATCCAACAATGCTACGGCTTTTATGACCCAAATCGGCAATGACAACACCGCCTCAATCAGCCAAAGACAGGGATTTTCCTCAGGTACTTTTGCAAGTAATCACGAGATTTTTCAAGATGGAAAAGAAAATCTTGCTACCCTTACCACTTTCAATGGAGGAAATGAGGGATATGTGGTCCAGGAAGGAAATCGTAACGAAGCTCTCGGTCGTCAATCCCAATCCGGTCATACACTTTATATTGATCAAATCGGTAATGATAATATGGCAGAAGTCGACCAATTGGGAGCGAGCAATAATTTTGCAGACATTATTCAGGTAGGAAACAGAAATGATGCAAAAACTTGGCAAAGAGGAGACTCAAATACTGCTGTTGTTTATCAGTTCGGTAACGAGAATGTGGCAACAGATATTACTCAAAACGGTGATCTAAATTCGATTGGTGTCCTTCAGGATGGAAATGGAAACGTATCCTCCATTACTCAATCAGGAGATTTGAATGTTGGTTTAGTTGACATTTTGGGTAATGGCAATTCAACTATCCTTAATCAAACGGGAAATGGTAATTTCTCCTTACAGTTTGTAACAGGAAACAACAATATGTCTACTGTAATCCAGAATTAATTTCATTCAAATTACAACTAATCAGCCGGATTCGTCCGGCTGTTTCTTTTTATGAAAACGTCAATCTTGGTTTTAATTTCCGTTTTCATGGGTCTTCACACCCATGGCCATGAGAATACAGCCATCTCCATTCAAACTGGAAATCAAAACTCAACTTTTCAAATACAGACTGGATATCAAAATCAATCGGAGACCTCTTTTACAGGCGATGAGAATACCGTGGTTTTGGTTCAGCGAGGTGAGTTCAATGAGTCTTTCCAATTACAGACGGGTGATAATAACCGAGCGGTGGTAAGGCAAGTTGGCTCTGAGGTTATTCTGACCTTCACTTCGGGAAATTTTTCAGAAATTTCTCAATTTGGAACCGAAAACTTCGCTCATTCGTACCAAATAGGTAACAGAAATGGTTCGAGCGTTACTCAACGATAAGCTTTAAAAAATTTAGATCATGAAACTCAATTGTTTGACTTTGGCCTTTTTTGCAAGTTTTTTGATTCCATTTAGCCTCATGGGGCAGGAGTTGGAAAGCGAAAGAAATCTTAGGCTGGTGACTAACCAAATCATTTCCACCAATGGTGTGATTACCGGAAATGAAGCATTGGTAAGGCAAATCGGTGATAATAATGATTCACGTGTATTCCAACAAGGACAAAATATGGCCTCAATCACTCAGGAAGGCTTGCAAAATACAGGATATGTAGAGCAGGTGGGATCGCAAAATCAAGCCAGTCTCAGACAAACGGGTACCTGGAATGAAGTCAGCCTATGGGCTATAGGTCAGAATATTTCCATCAATTCCACTCAGGAAGGTAGAGGCAATGTGATCAATGCCTATCTGGAATACGCTGGCGTTTCGGGTAGATCTGCAAATTTGGTTCAATTGGGCAATGGGAATAGGATTGACATTGCTTTATTGGGAAATGGTTTTGTTTCTTCGGGACCTCAGTCGGCTGAGGTAAGGCAGGTCGGTAATCAGCACACACTAGAAGCATTTATTGACCCATTTAGCGGTCCGATTTCTGTAACTCAAAACCCTGGAGTAAATGGAGCGGGGATGAGTCTGTCAATTTCTACTTCTGCTTTCAATTTTCCTTTGAGAAGATAGTTGATTGTTTTCAAAGATTTTCATTTATTGGGAATGTGAAATGTGTAGTATACCTGTGGTAAGTAAAGTTTTCAATTTCTTGGTTTTTATAATTTTTATCGGATTCGTAAATCTTTCCTTTGCGCAATCCCAATCTACAAATCAATCTACCCAAGGAGATACCACCCGAACTGTCAGATCGGATACGCCGGATTTTCTAAAAACCCTGGTCGAAGAGGTCAAAAGTCAAGTAAGCAGTAAGAAGTCTTCAGATGTAGTTTTGGAAATAGACGGATTGCTTATTGATGATACAAAAACCAAAGGTGGGAGGGATTTTTACGATCTCTTCTTTAGGGATTGGGTTGCTCCTCCCCAAGCAAAAAACTATTCAATATTTATCGTCGAAAAGCCCTTTCGACTCAACCAAACGACTATTGAGATCTCAATAAACGAGATTTTGATCTTTCAGGCATTTCTTCAACCTAGAACAGATTATATCGAAGAGTTGGCTCTTCAATCCATAGGCATCACACAGCAATACCTTGTGCAATACGAGCAGCTGGTCAGAGAGTTGGATGGAGAGGAGCGCAGAGGTACAGGAATATTTTAATCCAATCTTATGAAAAGAGTCATTTTGCTATTTGTATTTGGTTTCCTTTTGATGGGAACAGCAGAGGTTTTTGGACAACGTTTTGTTTATACTCCAAAGAACCCAGCTTTTGGAGGAAACACTTTCAATTATCAATGGATGTTGAGTTCTGCTCAGGCTCAGGATACTTTTGAAGATCCTAGGTCAGCAGGGAGAGATCAGTTTGGAAGGGGAAGGGACCCTTTTTCAGATTTTTCAGAGAGTCTGAATAGGCAGATCTTGAGTAGGCTTTCCCGGGAGATTCTGGAAAGACAATTTGGCGAGGAATCCTTGGAGGCTGGAACTTACAATCTCGGTGATTATCAGATTGATATTCGGAATTCAGGTTCTGGATTGGTAGTTACCATAGTGGATAATGTCACCGGAGCCACTTCTACCATCGAAGTTCCATTCTTTTAATTTTTCCTAATGACGAAAAAAATGCCGTGTTCAACTTATAAGTGCAACACCTAATTTTTGTTTGAGTTTTTGTATTGGACTAAGGTAATTAAACTTTCTAACGGGTCTGTTATTGATTTTAGCTTCGATTGCTTGTATTTGTTCTGTTGAGATTTCAATGAGGTCAGTTTTTTTAGGTAAGAAAGCTCTAATC
>NZ_BTPD01000020.1:0-56430 GCF_036245625.1 Algoriphagus confluentis | reverse complement strand
ATTAGAGCTTTCTTACCTAAAAAAACTGACCTCAATGAAATCTCAACAGAACAAATACAAGCAATCGAAGCTAAAATCAATAACAGACCCGTTAGAAAGTTTAATTACCTTAGTCCAATACAAAAACTCAAACAAAAATTAGGTGTTGCACTTATAAGTTGAACACGGCTTACCTCAATTTTCTTAACAGGACTAGTAGGAATTGCTTTTGCTCAAAACCAACCCTATTCACCCAGACCCAAGGAATTTAAAATCATCACTATTTTGGAGTCCATTGTTCCAATGGGAATTGGTCGAAGTGTCATAATCGATAATCAGGCATACGTGGATTCAAAAGATTTCACTACAACAAGAACTGAACAAAACCGAAACGGGCAAAAGGATATCAGGAGAAAAGATGTAAGAATAAAGGACATTGAGGAAACCAAATTGCTCAATTTCTATTCTTTACCAGGGATAAATATTGAAAACATTGCCTCCAACGACGCTATGATTTCTTCCAAAATTAACGATTTGCTAGAACAAGGATGGACTTTAGAATTTGTGACCTCCGGAGTTGAAAGCGATTCCGGCCTAGAAGATGGAAAGGGAATATTTATTACCAGATTATTTTTCGCCAGATAGAACCAGAACATTTTCCCTGACCACTTTATAACGGGAAACATAAAAAATTCAAATCGCTGATTTCATGGGTATTAGGGAATAGCATCAATAGCAAAAAAGAAAGGCATTATCGAATTGTGATTTTTTTTCAAGAATAAAGTAGCGATTCACCCAGACTAATTCGTTCTAGAAAAAACTAAACCACTAAAATTTTGACCACAAAAATTTCTGTGGTCCTGCCTAATTTCAATGGGCGGGACCTCCTAGAATCCTATTTGCCATTTACTTTTAAAGCCCTCCAGAATACTGGATTATTTTTCGAGATTATCCTGGTAGACGATTGTTCTACTGATGATTCGATAAAATGGGTTAAGGAAAATTTTCCTTCTATAGAAATTATTCAAAACCAAACCAACAGAGGTTTTGGCTATTCATGCAACCAGGGAATCAGAAAAGCCACCGGAGAACTGGTATTTCTTTTGAATTCAGACATTCAACTGACTCCCGAATATTTTCTCCACCAGCTAAAATATTTTGAATTGGAGGACACATTTGGTGTTATGGGCCAAATTTTAAAATCCAAAAATTCAGAATTAGAAATTGGCGCTAAAATCCCAAGAAGAAGAGGATTGATGTTAAAAGCAGACTTCCAATATCTTCCGGAAAAATCAGCTGTAAATCCCCCAACTTTATTTTTATCAGGAGCAAATGCACTTATTGATAGAAAAAAGCTCCTCACCTTAGGAGGATTTGACGAGGTATACAGCCCTTATTACTCCGAGGATTTAGATTTATCAATAAGAGCATGGAAGATGGGATGGAAATGTTATTTTGAACCAAGTTCCCTTTGCTTTCATTTAGGATCCTCTTCTATCAAGTCAAGTTCCTCCAAATCCAAAATAAAGGAGATTTATTTTAGGAACAGAATGGTTTTCCACGCCATCCACCTGGAGAGCCACCAGCTCGGATTGTGGAAGCTCCAAATCTTCTTCTTTGATGTCTTACCCAAATTACTACTAGGTAAAATTTGGATTGTAAAAAGTTACCAGGGCTTAAATCGGTTATGGCCTGAAATCTTACAATCTAGAAATAACCTTTATGGTCTTAGAACCAAAGAAAGATCAATTAAATCTTTGCGAGAGGTAGAAAAGGAAATAATAAGCCTTATTCCTCCAACATCATATTTAACGGGAGTAAAACCATGAGCACTTATTTCAGACTTTTAGGTTTTGCACAGCCTATAAGCCATTACGCAATTCCCTATTTATTGCTAATGGTTCTAGCCACCTTATTTGGAACCCTAAATCTGGCATTATTAGCTCCTCTTTTAACTGCATTATTTTCAGAACCGGGTGTAGAGGAATTGAGCGAACCATCAACTTGGACTGATTTAATGGGGTGGTTTGAATATTTAACCCTTTGGGTGCAAAAAGAATTGGGGCCAAATACGGCCCTTCAATGGATTTGTGTTGCAATCCTTTGTTCAGTGTTTTTCAGTAACCTATTTAAATATGGCTCTTTTAGAGTAATGGAGAATTTTAGAATCCATACTTTATTGAATTTAAGAAGGTCAATATTTAATCGGGTATTGGACAAAGACCTAGCCTATTTTAATGAGCAAAGAAAGGGACAGATCATTTCAAAAATTGCTTCCGATGTACAGGTAGTTCAATATTCGGTTACTTCAACACTTCAGGTGGTAATCAAGGAACCTATCCAACTTATCTTTTATTTATTGGTTCTATTCAGCATTTCTGTAAAGCTGACTCTTTTTTCAACCTTGGTAATTCCAATTTCTGCATGGATCATTTCAAAGATTGTCCAAAAACTCCGCTCTCAGGCTAAAGAAGCTCAGGAAAGATTTGGGATGATGATCAGCTATTTGGATGAATCGTTAACTGGTATAAGGATAATCAAGGCATTTAATGCTTCTGAAAGAATAAAGGAAAAGTTTCACCATGAAAATATCCAATATTCTAATCTAGGAAGAAAAATGGCCTATAGGCAGCAATTGGCTTCCCCGGTTTCGGAATTCTTAGGAGTGGCTATGGTATCCATATTAGTTTTATATGGAGGGAATTTAGTTATGTCTGGTCAAGACACCCTTTCTGCATCAGGATTTATAACCTACATCGCCATTTTCTCCCAAGTTATGCGACCTGCCAAAGCCTTATCAGAAGCATTTAGTCAATTGCATACAGGACTTGCCGCAGGTGAAAGAGTCTTGGAAATTTTGGATGAAAAGGATCCTTTTCAAGAAAGTAAAGAGTCAATATCCATTCTAAATTTTAGAGAAGGAATCAAATTTAATCAGGTCTCATTTGCCTATGAGAAAAAAAGAGTTTTAAGGGATATTAGCTTATACATTCCCAAAGGGAAAACCATTGCGCTTGTAGGTCCATCTGGAGGCGGAAAATCCACTCTGATGGATATGATACCCAGATTTATTCGGCCCACTTTGGGGAACATAACCTTAGATGGAATCGATTTAAACTCTATAAACGCCCATTCCCTTAGATCCATGATTGGAATGGTAAACCAGGAAACCATACTTTTTCATGATAGCATCAGAAACAACATTGCTTTTGGAAAGCCAGATGCTACCCAGGAAGAAATTGAGAAAGCAGCCCAAATTGCCAATGCACATGAATTCATTTTGAACACCTCTGGGGGATACGAAACGGTAATCGGAGACAGGGGAGCTAAACTTTCAGGAGGTCAGAAACAAAGAATTTGTATAGCAAGAGCTATTCTTCAAAACCCTCCTATTCTATTGTTGGATGAAGCTACATCTGCTTTGGATACAGAATCTGAACATTTAGTTCAGGATGCTCTCCAGCAATTAATGAAAAACAGAACAACTCTAGTGATTGCTCACCGGTTGAGCACCATTCAAAAAGCAGATCAAATTCTGGTTATCGAAAATGGGGAAATTAAGGAGGAAGGGACTCATTTTGAGCTACTTTTCAAAGAAGGGATTTATAGCAGACTAATTGATAAGCAAAGTTTTGAACAGGCATGAGCAATCCCCTCATTTCTATAGCACTTTGCACCTATCAAGGAGAGCGGTTCTTGGCAAGACAACTGGACTCACTATTGGCTCAAACCTACAGGCCGATAGAGATTGTAATTCAAGACGACTGTTCTACTGATCAAACGTGGGAAATCGTAGAGGCTTATAAGAGAAAATTCCCGGATATTATCCGGTCTTTTCGAAATAAAATTCAACTAGGAATAAGGTCAAATTTTGAATCAGTATTTCAAAAATGCCAAGGAGAGCTAATTGCTCCGTGTGACCAGGATGACATTTGGGATTTTTCCAAGCTTGAGGAAATGTCTTCCAGAATTGGGGACCATATTTTAATTTATCATGATTCAGCATTGGTGGATGAGTCCGGGGTCTCATTGGGAAGAAGAGTCTCAGAAAAATTCCAGTTTGCCAAGGGTTCTGATCCTGCCAAATTATTGTTAATGAATTGTGTTTCAGGGCATAGTATACTTTTTAAAAAGCAACTATTAGCTCATGCTCACCCATTTCCAGCAAAAGGTTACTATGATCATTGGTTGGCTTTTACAGCCATGTGTTTTGGAACAGTGGACTATTTAGATAAAACCTTGGTTTTATTCCGACAGCACCGAAACAATTATTCAAGCTTTACAAAAATGAAAAGGCATCGCTCCAATCATTCCATAAGGAAAATGGAGCAAGAAAATTATTGGTTATATACATGTAAAAAAGTGTTGGGGGATCATCCCTCAACATCTGCTGAGATTCAGCTAATAGAACATGCCCAGCGAAGAGAAAGTCAATTTTTTTCTCCTCGTCTAGGTTGGTTGATCTGGAAAAACAGAGGTCGATTTCTTTACCTCATTCCCGGCACTTCTTTGAGGAAATTTTTCTTCGCTCTGAGATATTGTTTTGGACTTAAAATCAAAAGACTAAAGTTCTTCAGGCTATGAAAGTATCCATCATCATTCCCTGCTATAATTACGGGCATTACTTACCTGACTGTATAAATTCTATACTAAACCAAACTTATCCAAATTGGGAAGCATGGATAATTGATGACGGTTCGCTGGATTGCACACCTCAAGTAGGACAATTTTGGGCGCAGAAGGATTCAAGAATTCATTACAAAAGGCAAAAAAATCTGGGAGTTTCACGGGCTAGAAATTTTGGTGTTGAACTATGCACCGGAGAGCTAATTCAATTTCTGGATGCGGATGACCTGTTAAGTCCAGAAAAACTAGAAGTTCAAGTTAGAGAATTTGCCCAAAACAAGAGTATCGACATTTCTTACACTGAAAATTTCTATTTCCAAGACGGAAACCCAAATGAATTCTACCTGGATCAGGAATTCAACAATAGAGACTGGCTGAGGAGATTTTCCGGTTCCGGAGAAAAAGCCCTTTCCAATCTTATCCTGAATAATCTGGCAGTTATCAGTAGCCCTTTGATTAAAAAAGACCTGGTTTTAAAGACCGGAGGATTTCAAGAGAAAATTGCCCACACTGAGGATTGGCAATTTTGGCTTCAGTGCGTATTGGCTGGTGCAAACGTCAAATTCATTGCACATTCTAGAGCTTATACTCTGATTCGTGTACACCCCCGAAGTGTAAGTCAAAATATTACCAAAATGCAGTATGGAGAACTTGCTCTTAGGACTTGGCTGGATAATGAACTTCGAAAATCAGAAAAACTTAATCATAGGGAAAAGCTGATTTTAATCCGAAGCAACCTACACAGAAAAGCTCTTCTAGTAAAACACATGATGTATTTAGGTCCTCTAAACAACTGGAATCATCTCCTAGAAATAAGCCGATTAATCCCTTGGTATAAAGTCATTTGGTTTTATCTAAAAGCATTGAATCGTAAAAGAAAAAACAAAAAGGAACACCCATGGAAGTCATTGATATCATCATCCTATCCAACGGACAAAGCAAGGAGTTGAGAAATCTAACGGAAAATTCGATACAAACTCTGCTTGATTCAGAGCCAGGTGACAAAATTAGATTTAACATTTTAGTAATTGAGTCTGCTAAGACTCTTCCTTATCATTATCCTTTTTGCAGAACCTTATTTCCAAATCAGGAATTTGGCTATAATAAGTTCATGAATTTAGGCCTTAGGATGACTAATTCATCTTTTGTCTGTCTTTGCAATAATGACCTTGAGTTTCATCCGGGTTGGGCAACTGCCATTTTAGAAGAATTCTCTAAAAATCCTGAGATAAAAAGTGCCTCTCCATTTTGCAGGTTTAATCACCCACCAAGAGGTTTTACTCCTAACCAAGGGGTGCACTTGGGTTATGGAGTAAGAGATGAAGTAGCGGGTTGGTGTTTATTTTTTAAAAGGGAGATACTCCAAATCACCGGTCCACTTGAAGAACGATTGAAATTTTGGTATTCAGATAATGATTTCGCAAAAACACTGGAAAAACATCATATCCTTCATGGATTGGTCACCAATTCATTTGTGGACCATTTGGAAAGTCAAACATTGAAAACAAAAAATGATCGTGAAAAACTAAGGCTCACCGGAGATGAGCGCTATTTCTTCGAATATAAATGGGGGGAAAGAAACTATTTCTCCTACCTAAACCATAAACGGAAACAATTCTTCAAAAAATTACAAACCCCATGAAAAATACCCCTCCTCTTCTATCAGTGGTAATCCCGGTATTTAATTGCGCAGACTTTCTTAACGAAACAATTGAATCTGTCTTTTTAAGTTCCTATAAATCTTTTGAACTCATTTTAGTCAATGATGGCTCTGTTGACCGATCACTTGAAATTTGCCTAGATTGGAAAAATCTTTATCCTGATCAAATCCGGGTAATCCATCAAAGAAATCAAGGTCCGTCAGTTGCCAGAAACCATGGAATTGAGAATGCAAATGGAAAATACATCCTCCCTTTAGATGCAGACGATAAAATCCATTCCGATTATATGAGTGAAGCAATTGATTTTCTTGAGAAAAATCCTGACACCAAACTGGTTTATTGCCTGGCTGAAAAATTCGGGATAAAACAAGGGCCATGGAATTTAAAATCCTTTTCACTAAGCAATTTGGCGTTGGATAATATGATTTTTGTTTCCGGAGTGTATAGAAAAAAAGACTGGGAAAAAACCGGTGGATATGATCCTCGTTTTCTTTGGGGATGGGAGGACTGGGAATTCTGGATAAATTTTCTAAAAAACGGAGGAAAAGTATATAGACTTCCTTTTGTTGGCTTTTATTACCGAACAAGAAAAGGTTCAAGGAGAAAGTCAACCGATAAAAAAGGTAAAGAACTCACCATTTGCCTTCTCAATAAAAAGCATCCAGAATTTTTTGAAAGGTATCTCAACGGACCTCTTAGAAACCCAAGAGGATCTTCCATTTACATCAACAGAATCCAAAATTTCATACTCTGGATAAATACGCTTATCCTAAAAAAAGGTGAAATTGAAGGCCGAAAAAAAAGAGTTCCTAATTTTCAAAATAGTGGAATACTAAAAAGGTAACTTTTCAACTCAAGCTCTAAATTCAGAAATTTTCCTATCCAACTATAAAACTCCTTTTTACCGGACTTTTAAAATATATTTTGATTCCGCCTAATTGACCCAGGTTACCAGTAGGATTTCCAAGTCAATGAAATTTTATTCTCTTTATTTTGGTAATACTAACCTTCATTGAGTAACAAATCATCGGCTCTTGCATCTAAAGGAAAAATAAAGAATCCTAAATCATGAGAGCCAAAGGAAGTATAATTCTGTTACTGATTATTTGCTTAAACCAATTTTCACATGCTCAAAATTCATTTCAAGTAATTGTAAAAGGTAAAGGGAGCCCTGTATTGCTTTTCCCCGGCATAGGTTGCTCAGGTGAGGTATGGAATGAAACTGTTGAAGAACTTTCCAAGACTCATGAGTGCCATGTTTTTACTTTCGCAGGATTTGGTGGAGTTCCTGCCATAGAAGGGGCATGGTTAAGCACAATTAAAAAAGATATCGTTGGTTATGTAAAAGAAAAACAATTGAACAAACCCGCTTTGTTGGGACATAGTCTTGGAGGTACCCTCAGCCTTTGGTTGGCTTCTACGGATGGGAATCTTTTCAGTCAGGCGATTATCGTGGATGCCCTTCCCTCCATGGCTGCACTGATGATTCCAGGATATCAGGGAAAGCTGATAGAATATGAAAATCCCCAAAACAAGATGATGTTGACCATGGACGCAGCTGCCTTTTCTGCTATGAATTCCAAAACTGTGGAATTTATGTGCCTTACTCCTCAAAAGCACAGTCAAATTTTATCCTGGTTGAACAAGGCAGATCGGAAAACCTATGTTTATGGTTACGTGGATCTTTTAAATCTGGATTTAAGAGAATCCATTGCACAAATCACCATTCCGGTTTCCATTTTAGCAGCGACCTATCCGGATAGACAAACAGTGGAAAAAAACTATAGAATTCAATATCAGCAAATACCTACCGCAGACCTTCAATTTGCTGAAAATTCAGCTCATTTTATCATGTATGATCAACCGGAGTGGTTTATTGACCAACTAATAACAAGACTCAGATAAGGTGGAGAGGAAAGCCGAATTCACAAAAATTTTTGATGCATACTATCCAAAGGTATTCCGATTGTGCAAAGGTTATTTTAACGGAGATGAGCAATTGGCATTAGACACTTCCCAGGAAGTATTCCTTAAGGTTTGGGAAAATATTAACTCATTTAAACAGGATTCTGAACTGGGAACCTGGATTTATAAAATTGCGGTAAATACCTGCCTTATGCAGATCAGAAAAGACAACAGCAGAAAGGAAAAAAATTTCACCCCATTCTTTCAGCTGCTTTCTGAGAATTATTCTTATGAAGAAGAATTAAAAATCAAGAAAATGTATGACTGCATCCAAAAACTTGACGAAAGGGGAAAGGTCATCATTTTAATGGTATTGGATGAGGTTCCTTATCCCCAAATCGCCAAAATTATCGGAATAAAGGAGGACGCCCTACGGGTAAACATCCACAGAATCAAGAAGAAATTAACCCTATGTGTTCAAAATGGAGAAGTTTGACGAACTGAAGAACTTGTGGAACAGGCAATCTTTGGGCCTAATCCCAACCCAAGCGGATGAGTTTTTGGTTAAAATAGAAAGCCATATCAAACAGATGAGAACCGGGCAACAGAAAACCCTGTTTACCTTGATCATTTTATTGGTAATCCTAATCAGCTATTCCCTTTGGGTACTCCACACCGGAACCTCCAGATATACCTTAGGTTTGGGTTTAATGATTGGGGCTATTATGGTTCGTGTGACTTTTGAAGGTCTCAGTATTTTCAAATTCAACAGCGTCAAACCCGACTTGGCTATGATAGAATTCAGGGAAAAAATCACCAAATTCTACTTCTGGAAAAACAGAGTAAATCGGATATTCATTCCGATCTTATATGGCATTTACCTTTTGGGATTCACCTTTTTAGTCCCTGTATTTAAAGATACTTTATCCTCCGGAATGTTTCTTTATGTAATCCTAAGTGGATATGGATTCTTGTTTTTATTCACCTTTGTTGTCAGAAAAAAGGTCAGAAAAGAAAAAATGATACTGGAATTTCTCAAACGTGTATCAGAGACCTGATTTGATCCTTCCTGACTGGTCAAAAATCTGACATTCTGAGGTGCCTTACCCAGGGAAGAAAATTAAAAACTGGAGATCCTTCAACACATGGAAGACTCCTTGACCCTTAGGCTGTTTGAACATTCGTGTACCTTGAGGTAAATCTTTTGACTTTTGATCTCAAGAAACACCTATCTGTATATAAAAGGCAGCTATTCAATTCAATACTTTGCTTTATATAGCAAACCTTCCTGAGGGAATTTCCGGATTCGTCGACTTAAATGGGCAAAACCTATAAAGCAACTAGAATCAGTCCAATGCTTCTGCCAGGATAATTTTCCAGAAATTGTCCTGAAATTCATTTCGGAACATACCGAAATGTCCGATTTCTTTCACCCCAAAATCCTTGGGTTCAAAATGGATTCTTTTGATTTTCGCATTGCTAAACTGGCTGGTTAACCATTCTACACCCAGCTTAGGAGCCAGGTCATCTCCTTCTATACTGATTGAGGTAATTTTACTTTCAATGCTTTTAAAAAAAAGACCCTCTTCAGGAAATTCCGAATAAAAGTAATGTGAGCTTCTACCCCAAGAAGACCATTGCATGGCTACTTGCTTGGGGAGATTCTCCATTTTACTTAAACTTTTTGAGGGAAAATAATTGAAAAATGAACTCAGGGAGGGAAAAATCACATGCCAATAAATCCACATTTTAAGTTTATCCATTCCTTCCCAATGATTCCAATAGCCGGACTGACTAGCTACCAAAATTATTCTATCCAGTTGAAAGGAAGACCTGGAGAATCCTACCAATTGGCCTCCAATGCTATGGCCCAATAAGGTAATTTTAGCCAAGGAATAGTTGGATTTTGCAAACTGAATGACTGCATCAAGGTCATACATTCCCCAATCAGAAAGCCGCGTGGATAATTTTTCTATTGGGCTATTCAATGAATGGCCAATGCCATGGTAATCGAAGGTAATCACCGTTACCCCAAAGGATTGAAGGTAATCGGAAAAGCTTGAATAAAATCCCTGCTTTACCCCAGTTGCAGATGAAATAATCAGGACCAAATCCCCTTCACCTTCATAAACGGTGGCCGAAACAGCATATCCCTTATTGGTAGAAATGGAAATTGATTTCATGTCAGTGAAGGAAAAAAATCAAATTTATCGGGAAAACCCGTCCAGTAAATCTGAATTGTTCGAGAAGGAATTCTTGGAAGATAATAGTCCATTAGTCGTTTTGGAGCCGAAGTGAATATTGCGAAAAATGAATATATAGAATGAAATCCCAGGTAGTCTTAATTTTTCAGTTGTTAAGACAAAAATTAGACTAAGGTCCAGAAAAGAAGAGGATGAATCGAGATCCTATCTTTTCTGGGCATGGGCCCTCAAGCAAAAAAATCGATCGCTTTTTTTCTCTATACGGGCAACTGATTCATAGTTTCCTCGCCAATAACTTTAGATTGACCTGAAGGATCAACATCAAAAGGAAGAGCAGCAACAAATTAAGCCCGGGAAATCCCATTTCATCCCAATTCAAAAAATGAATTCCTGTCGCACCTAACATCACTCCGGAAAGTAGAATAATTGCGTATTTGAGTGTTTTGGTAAAAAGAAGCAATACAGCGCCAAGAATTTCTGAAAAGCCCACAAAAAACATAATCGGAATTCCCAGGTTCCATCGGATAAAATTTTCAGCCATAACACTTTGGGAATCGAACTTTCCCGAACCTGCTATGGCAAAAACCAAAAATAGACTGATTCTGATAATCAGCTCCAATACTGTTATAAGTTTACCCTGGGTATTTACTGTCTTCATTGATCAAAACTCTATCAAATTCTAAATCCGGCACTTCTTGTTAAGGATTCAGCTTTTCAAAAAAGCATCATCTCTGCTAGGCCGACAATGATTTACTGCCAGTAGAATCTGTAGGTTCTCTGAAAACTACTTTTTAAACAAAAAATGGGACAAAGGTCTACTTTTTGAGTCTTCCTGTCGCGTTCCTTCTTCCGGTTCGTCCCCAATTAAGCCATCAGTCCATCTTGCTGATCCAATCTGCCAGAATAAAAATCTCAATGCGCTGTTATGTTCCAATCCACCTTTTATTCCAAGATCCTACTGGGGATAATACTAGCCACCTTAATTTCCTGCTACCCTGATGAATCCGTACCCGATTCTTCCTCCCCAACCTACCATCATTTATACCCCACCGAAGAAATTCTAAATCACCAGAGAGAAGACTTAAGGTCTGCTTTAGAAAAAATAAGAGGAAGCATCGGAAAAAAAGGAAGCGGTTCAAAAACGATTTGGAGCAGAAAAAACGATTGGGGAATAGGGCTATACTTAAGTGCCAACCACATTTATCCAGTTTCTGGCTGGGCAAAAAGAAGTCCGGAGTGGTTTGAGCATTCAAACAATAATCTTGGAATTTTTGAATCCTCACAGGTACCTTCCCCAGACGGTTCACTATTACCCGGTAATATTCTATCAGCAGATTTCCCCTTGCTTCATTTGGAAATCTCACCCGAAGCAACAAATTCTTCCATTCTTCCAGAAGAGGATTTTTACCTTGGATTGACAGACAACCAAAAGATTGAGGCTAAACTCTTTCCCCAATATCCCCAAATCTTGGATAAATCGACTCCCTTACAGCTGTTTGACCCTTACCAAAGGACTTTGGCAGACAAAACCTGGGCAAAGCCCAGTCCGGGGGAAACAGCAATAGGCATGGGATTTCCTGGGGATACTAAAAATTTTCCCAAAGGTGCCGTAGCTATAGGAAGGGTGCTGACCTTAGCAGAGGCCGAAGTCTGTTGGAGTCGGTTAAAAGAAGCAGGAGATTCAGAAGGGGAAATCCCCTTTCGCCCGGAGGTGGAATTCTTTTTGGATTCTCAAGGTCTTCCCCGGAATGAGCGGAGGTGGGGTGTTTAATTTTCAGGGCCAATTATTGGGAATTATGGTTCGGGCCTCCAACGAAAAAAAAGCCCCCAAGATTATCCGAGTAGTTAAGGTAGAGTATATACTAAAAAGGCTGCAATTGTTTTTATCTACCCTTAATGAGGAGGAAAAAGCCTATTTACTCATATTTCTGCAAAGAGAACTGGAAAACGTACAGGAAATTCAAGCTGCTCTTCCTTCAGATCCTGAATTTAGAAAATAATCAGGGGGCTGGATAATGATTTTTCTTTCAAAGCCAATCTAATCCTCCCGTTTATTTCACCTATGTCCAAAAAGAAAGGGATTACTTCTGAAATCCTCTTCCCCTTTGGCAAAATCAGACATATTGGAACCAATTCTCTAGCATGAAACATTTCATTTATTTAGTCTTTCTGGTCGTTTATATTCCCAGTGCCTTTTCTCAGCAAGCCGATATCCCAGGAACCTTTAAAACCAAAATCCAAGAATATAGGACACAGACCGGGAAACAGATTTTACTATTGGACAAGGATGTGAGCAAGCTCCGAATCCCTTCTTCAATTGAAAGCATCGAGGGACTTCCTGAGGCCTTGGTCAAGGACACAGACTATTCGTTTTTTGAGTTTCAAGGCAGCTACATTATAATTTACCCCTCTTATCTAAAAACCCGATTCCAAGCTTCAGAATCGGAAACATCCGCTGAAAAAAAGAAAAGGTTATACCCGGTTCAAGGAATAATAAAGGACAATGAGTTTCAATCCAATATTGCCGGGGCCTTATTTTCCATTCCCCAGCTTGAATTGGCAGCCAGCACCGATGAAAAAGGGAAATTTGAACTTCAGGTTCCAGAAGGCACTTACCTAGCCTATTTCAGCTCCATGGGAAAAACTTCAGAAAGAAGAATAATCAAAGTCTATGGAGAATTATCCTTAAGCGTTGAACTTTTTGAATCCATCAATGAATTGGATTTGGTTACAGTTTCGGATCGGGCCATTGATGCAAATGTGATGAGCACTTTACCGGGTGCAGCACGAATGCCCATGGAAGACTTAAAACTTCTTCCCCCATTGCTCGGAGAAGTAGACTTGGTAAAAGGAATGTTATTATTACCCGGAGTCACCACGGTTGGTGAGGGGGCCTCAGGTTTTAATGTCCGAGGTGGAGGAGTTGATCAGAATCTTATCCTGATGGACGGAAGTCCCGTCTTTAACCCTTCCCATATGTTTGGTTTCTTCGGGATTTTCAATCCTGATGCTGTAAAAGATGCCCAACTCTTCAAAGGAGACGTTCCTGCCGAATTTGGAGGACGTTTAAGTTCTGTATTTACTATCAGCACCAGATCCGGAGACAAGGAGGAATGGAATTATGCAGGGGGGATAGGATTCCTTTCCAGTCGACTGGGTCTAAATGGACCTATTGGAGAAAGGACCCAAGTTTTCGCATCAGGTAGAGCAGCATATCCCAATTGGATACTAAAGAGAATTCCCAATATCCAACTCAACAACAGCAAAACCAACTTTCAGGATGCCAACTTAAGGATCGATCACAGAATCAATGATCGAAATACCTTAGCCTTAAGCCTGTATTCAAGTTCAGACTATTTCAAATTCGGAACAGATACAGCCTATACTTGGAGAAGCAACCTTGCCAGTCTAAAATGGAGCAATTCTTGGGGAGAAAACTTGGGGAACGAGATGATTTTGGCCTATTCTGGCTATGACTATTCTGTTGTAGGAGAAAAATTCCCTAGTGAGTTTGAAATGAATTCCACCATCACCTATTTCAGTATCCAGCAAGGTCTGGAATGGGAAGGCAAAAAATGGGAAGGAATCAAGGCAGGCTATCAAATCAACAGGTACGAATTGGGGTTGGGAAGTTTACTTCCAAAAAACAGCGATTCAGCAATCAAACCCGTGAATTTACCCCGAGAGCAAGGCTTGGAGGGAGCTGTTTTTGTTGAGGTTCCCCTAAAATTTTCAGAAAACCTTCAGGGACAGGCTGGCTTGCGCTATTCAAGATTTGTGGCTCTTGGACCTGGTGAAGTTTTGGTTTATGAAAGCCAAATTCCCCAAAAAACAGATAGAATCGTCGAGATTTTGCCCTTTGAAGAAGGAGAGGTCATCCAAAGCTATGGAGGACTTGAACCCAGGCTGGCAATGAGATATTCAATTTCTGAGGAATTTTCTCTTAAAGCCTCCCTCAACCGCAACCTGCAATACCTACATCTTTTGACCAATAATTTTGCATCAGCACCGGTTGATTTGTGGAAATTGAGTGATAGGTATATCCGACCTCAGGAAGCTTGGCAGTATGCCATAGGCTTGTATCGGAATTTTAAAATGAATACCATCGAAACGTCTTTAGAAATGTATTATAAAGACATGCCTCAGATCGTTGAATACAGAGATGGGGCGCGCCTGTTTTTAAACCCAAATCTAGAAACTGATCTAATTATGGGTGAAGGGTATGCCTATGGATCAGAATTATTGATCCGAAAAAACGGAGGTAGGATTAATGGGTGGGTAGCTTATACTTTTTCCCGAAGTTTGAGAAGGGTCAATTCAGCCGAAGACATTCAAATTAACCGAGGAGAATATTTTCCTGCCAATTGGGATCAGCCGCATGATTTGACTTTTGTAGGGAGTTATAAGCCTGTCAGAAGAGTTTCCTTCAATGCTACTTTTAATTACCGAACAGGAAGACCTATTACCCTTCCCAGTGGAATATATGATATCGGAGGGAATTTAGTCATCGACTATCAGGAAAGAAACCAAGCAAGAATCCCCGACTACCACCGACTGGATTTGGCAATGACTTACTATTTCTACCAAAAGAAAAACAGCAAATACAAAAGCCAACTCACACTTTCTGTCTATAATGTTTATGGAAGAAGAAATGCGTTTTCCTGGTTTTTCCAACCCAATCCTGATTCAGGAATTCCTAAATCATACAGACTGGCAGTAATAGGAACAATAATTCCTTCTATTACCTATAATTTCTCCATCCAATGAAATCAACCCAATTCTTCTGTTGCCTTGTTCTTGCCCTACTTTTTTCTTCCTGCGTGGACGAAATCAAACTTAACTTAAGTAAGGAAGTAAGCCCTGTGCTGGTTGTAGATGCCTGGATAGGCCCTAAAGAAGGCCAATCCTATGTTCAGGTTTTTACCAGTGGAGCCTATGTATCGGGATCAGCGGACATTGGAACTGTCTCTGTTGAACTTGTTGATGTTTTTTTGGAACGGGAGGATGGGAAAAAAATTCCATTTAAAAGACAATGGGATGATAAATATTATCCACAAGAAGAAATCAATCCTGAAGAAGGAGAAAGTTTCAGACTGATTTTTCAAACGATTGAAGGTGAAAATTTTGAAAGCTCATGGGAGAAGTTCCCACCATCAGTTCAAGTAGAAGATATGGAAGTAAATGCTATAGAGAGGCTTGTCCTTATTCCTAGTCAAGCTGGGAACCTACTACAAACCAGAACTTTTGCTGAGGTCAATGTTGAAATTTCAGATCCCGGTAAGGGGAATTTGGGGTACCTGAGTACCTCTAAAGGAATCTCGGAATTATTCACAAAATCCAATTTTGATAACTGCCTTTGCACCTGTTATCGAAATGAGCCCAATTTATTTAAGGGAATGAACTTCCAACTCAACGAAAATTTCGAGGGAAGATCCTATCAAAAAAAAATTGGAGAAATCCCCTTATCCAGTTTTGGGAGATTTTATGTAGAGACAACCTTAAGAGTTCTCAACGTGTTTGGAAGTGAATATTTTGAGCAGGTAAGTATTCAACAGCGGAATACAGGAAGCATTTTTGATCCAGCTCCATTCCGGATCAAGGGAAATATTCGAAAATCAAACGGAGGAAATGAAGTTGTTTTGGGCGGCCTTTTCTTATTCCAAGAAACCAGATATACAAAAATGTTTTCAAGAAGCGAGATTAGACGGCAAAGCCTTTCACTTAACCATTACCTAGAACCATTAGTCAGTGTGGCATTTTCCTGTGACGAATATTTCACTGATGCATCTCCTTTTAAGCCAAGTCCTTTCCTACCATGAAGAATTTTATTCTCCTGCTTACATTTTATTTGATTACAAGCAATTTTTCAATTGCTCAGAATTTGGAAAACCAAGTTCTTGAATTGGAAAACTTCATAATTCAAACTGATCAGGATTTATACCTTTCAGGAGACCGGATTTGGTTTGGGGCCAAACTTTTAAAAAATCATAACAGTTTCAGATACAGCAAACTGGCCTATATCTCCATTGTGGATCATAAAGGTCAAGAGGTTTATCGGGAGAAAATGCTACTGAGTGGACAGGACATGATATTTGGAGATATTTTCCTTTCAGAAAATAGCCCATCCGGAGTTTATTCCCTGCTGGTTTATAGCAGATGGATGACCAGTTTCAATAACTTTCCTGTTGCCAGAAAAAATTTCCTGGTTTTTAATCCCCAATTGCCTGAGGTTTCCGGAGAGCCTTCATTGTTTGTGGAATTAAATCCAGTTGAAAATCCCAGTCTAATTCTCCTTCACACCTCACCTGAACCGGAATTGATTGAACTGCAGAATTCCGATGGAAAGACCCTTCAAATTATAGAGCAGGTACCAAGTCTTAAGAAAACCTTTATGAAGATCCCTGCCGAAAAAAATCTCAGCCTGATTTTTAGAAATAAGAAATATTCCGTTCCTCAATTGGACTGGATCTGGAACCCACTTGAACACTCCCTGAAGCGGGAAAACTTCAATTCCGATGGGAAGTATTTGGTTGTCCATACAGATTGGAAAATTATTGAGGAAATCGAACTGAAGGAAGGAAATAACCCGATAGACCAATCTTTAATTATCGATTACGAAACCTACAAACTAACGGTCTTAAACCATCAATTTAAACCCGTTTGGACCTATCAGGTTAAAAATCCGGCCTTCGTACCCCATGGAAAAGTAATGCTTACTTCAGTCAATCCCATAAATCAGCCCATCCAAGCTGAGCTTTCCGGATATCCCAACCCCTCTCAAGAAGCATTTGTCTTGGTAAAACAAAAAGAAGATAGTTTTCTTGAAGATTGGGTAGATATCCTAAACCATCCCAATTGGAAACAATTTAATTCACAGAATTTTCAACCCGTTTCTTCGGTAAGTAACCTTCACTTGATAAAGCATGATACTATTTATTTAAAGGATTACAGCCCCATGTTCGGATATAAACCCCAGCAATTGGATCCGACTGTCTATTTTCCTGAAGTTACAGTTCCCAAATCTTTTTCTTTTTCACTTCCCAAGTCTACATTCGATGAAAAAATAAAGCGTAAAATTTATCAAACTCATTTTGAAGTCCGGGACGAAGTAGTAGAATTAACTTCTCCCTTTACACCCGATGAAGTTTTTATTCTTGAGGATTATTATGCATTTGAATCCTTTGAAAAATTTGCCAAAGAGATTCTTTTCCCTCTAAAAATCAAAAAATCAAAAACTGAAAATAGAAAAGAACTTTGGGTAGCAAACACCGATAATTACCAGGTAAAATTTGACAAAAAACCATTGGTACTAATAGATTTTTATAGAATAACAAACTTGGAGGAATTATTGTCCATAGACATAAATACACTCGAGAAAATAGAAATTTATTATCACAGAAACACTGTTCAAAAAACAAATTTAGGCGAAGAGGTAGGTGATGGTCTAGTGTTGATTTACACTAAAAACAATGAATTTGCACTTAAAAATAACATCCCCAATTCCAGGAATTTTTTGAAGGACGTCCGTGTCCCTCGCTCACCCATCATGAAAACTGATCTACCCATCCCATCCTCCAATTCATTACAGGCCATGTTTCCCCAGCTAAAACTCACCAAAGGGAAAACAAAAACTCCAACCTTTATCCCAGATACTGCAGGAGAATGGGCTCTGGAAGCTCTCATATTCGAGAAGGATAATTATTATCGAATAAGTAAACAGTTCCGGGTAAACCTAGATAAATCGGATGGAGAAATCGAGAAACGAGACTAAATTAATAAGACATTATTCCAGTTAACCAATCATTCTTAAGGATTCCCATATTTTGAACCAATCTAAAAAATACAAAATAAAATTTTTTTAAAATTACTTTGAATACTTTTGTCTTAGTCATCAGAAGACGCCCAATTCCCGGTAGAATTCATTAACATTTCTGAACGATTCATATGCCATAGTCACCAAATTGATCTGAATCTCAGAAAATTCTGATTTTTCCAAATAAAATAAAGCTATAAACTTTGTAATCTTTTAGACCCTTCTATTTTTGAAAAGCTTTAAAAATTGCTCTATAACAATTAAGAAAAAATGTTAAAAGAAAAACTTGAGATTGGAATTGAATTTAGAGAACATTAAACAAAAATATTTAAAAATAATCAATCCCAGAAAATCAAACTCTAATGAATCCGCTAACTTAAATACCGAATATTGGGTGATTGCATAAATAAATAATTAAATTAAGAAAAATGGAAGTAAATTTGAATTAAAAATAAACCACATTTTTTTAATAAAATCCTGTAGCAAGGCTGTTCAATAAACCGTTATATAGATGTAAAATTTAAACCATCTATTCTATGAAAAACAAACAAAAATCAAATTTGGAAAAGCTAATTAGCATGTTAGCTATTATCATCTTCTTTGCGTCGGCTTGCAATGATGACGATGATAAAAAACCAAATCTAGTTCTTTCAACACCAGTTCTTCAAAACCCCTCAGAAATTACAGCAACATCTTTTAAAGCCAGTTGGAACAGAGTAGACAGAGCCACGACCTATTTAATTGATGTTTCAAAAAATTCGAATTTCAGTAGTTTGGAAGCTGGATACAATAAGAAAGAAATAGCCAGCCTTAGTACAACAGTGTCTGGACTCACAGCTGAGACAAAATACTACTATAGAGTATACGCCAAAACCGGCACCGTAGTATCAAGAGCTTCAACGGCTAAGGAAGTAACTACAATTAAATAATTCTTGAAAATTTTCTAAGCCGAATTATACTCTATATACCCGTTTGATAGAATAGGAGATTTGAAGAGTATAAAGAAAAGCAAGAATATTAATAGGCTACTTGGAAACCCCGAGTAGCCATATTTTTTCAAAAAAAGCAATTCCAGATCAACCAAGAAAACCAAATCCACTAAACTTCATTATCATCATCCAAATAAAAAATACCATCCATTAAGTTTGCTACCATTTACAAAAGGATATTTAGCTCCAACCAAAATCATTTGTTGCTTTAGTAAAGAATTTTGAGAATTCTTTAATGCATTTAAAAGTGATTCTGGGACTTCTCAAAAAAAAAATCAAATATGTGACATAATGAATTCACAATTCCCATCACGATAAAATTGTAAATACATAGACCTTAAATAATTAGAAGAATCAAAATAATAGACATTTGTCTAAATAAAATCAACAAATATTATTTTACCTTTTGCTCAAATTCTAGTTAAATCAATCAAGATTCAATAAATAAATCCTTTCTTAACAAATCCCATTGGGGATAAACGAAATCAAAAGATCAAATACATAAATAATAAAATTGAAAATCATATTAAGTCATTATAAACCCTCCCAAACGTTGAATCAGAAGAATAAACTTTTCCAAACAACTCAGAAAAAGTTCCTCACTCCTAATATATATCAAAAAGAAAAAAAGAGATTTAAATATATCAGAACAAATAGCGAAAATAAAAAGTAATTCGTTCCAAACTAAAACAAAATTTATATGAACCGATTAAATTCAAGAACAATTCTATTTATCACTGCTTTATTGTTTTCCATTACAGGATGTATAGAAGACAATGAGTCCTCACCAATCACTTCGGGACCATTTACCTTTGTGAGTCAAGAACTTAATGGAATTTCAGTAAATGAGCTTGTAATAAAGGGCGATTGGATATTTGCTGCTACTACGAATGGAGTATATGGTAAAAAGCTTAGTGCGGCAGGATCAAAATTTCTTCCATTAGGACTGCAGAAAAATGATGTTAGAGACATTCATGCCTTTACAACCAGCGAAATGATTGCTTCTGTTGTGAATTTCACTTCCACGAATACAGAAGTAAAAATTTTTAAGACTACAAACAGCGGTAAAAATTGGAATTTATTTGAAACCAATTTTGGGGGGCCTGATGAGAATTTTAGAGATGGATTAAATGATTTTGAAGAAGTTCCAGGAGAACCCAATCATCTCTATGCCGCTGGCCAGTTAGTGGTTGCAAAATCATTGGATAAGGGAAAAACTTGGACACCTGTTTGGGGGGACTGGGGAATGGCAGCTCAACCATTAATGACCATAGCTGTAAATCCACTAAAACCAGATGAACTCTGGGCCGGAGGACAGGGATCAATTGAAAATGGTTACCTGATAAAAATAAAAAATGATCAAGAAGAGGAATCATGGTACGACTTAGTCCCAAACCCAACAACCGTAAAAGAAATAGTTATTGATAGAGAAAGCCCACAATCGATTTATGTTGGTTGGGAAGGAGAATTGTCCAAAACAACTGACAATGGTAAAACTTGGCAAACCTTGATAGATGCCAGTGAAAATTCTGATTTTTTCTTTGGAATTGGTCTGAGCCCCACTGTTTCCTCACGGATTTATGCAGGCAGATGGATTAAAGGGAAAGACCAACAAACATTGGAAATTTACTACAGTGATGACAAGGGTATTACATGGCAATCGAATAAATTTCTTCAAATCACAAAAGGAGGAGTTTGGGATTTGAAGGTTACAAGATCAGGAAATAAAGACCGAATCTTTTTAGGACTTGATAAAGGAGGGGTGGTAGAATTGATCAATGAAAGTCAAGTATCTACTCTTCTGGAATAAATAGCAATCCTGAAAACAAGCAAATCAAAAAAAAGGAAGCCAAAAGACTTCCTTTTTTTACTTATTTTCCTGAACGATTCTTAGGTGTTGACTTTCGTGCGCCCTTATTAAAATCCAAACAAATGAACATCAAATAGTCAAAATCATCCTTGTTTTTGTAGCCCTGGGAATTAAAATAACAATACCCCTTATATTCCTTTCCTTTCATAAGCATAGTTTCATAACCATTACGTGTGGAAAGAAACTCCTGCAAAGCTGGGTCAAATCGAAGCATCAGGCGGTCTTCATTCACACAAATACATGTTTTTCCATTAACCAGGAAATTTAGTACCGCAAACATCTCTTTTTCTTCTACTTCGATTTCGGGAATTTCCGCTAAATATGCCCGAACCCTATTCACAAGAACATAATCATACCCCATGATTATTTGAGGGTTAATTCCTGGAATGTAAGCCAAGGGTATTCCCCTCACTGTCCAAAAAAATTGACACAAATCCAAACTCCCCGATATTCATTTTGGGCTGAATTACCTTACCTCCGGCATTTTCAATTTTTGCTTCAAGCAACGAACAATCTTCAGTTTCAAAGTATACTATGGTATTACTTGGTCCAGGTTCCCAACCCTGTTTTTCAACAATTGCGCCAGAGATATTTGGGCTTTGAGGATTAAAAGGAAATAGTGCTTGCTTTCCCCATTCGATAGGCAGTTCAATCAATTGAACTTCAAATACTTGTTCATAAAATTCCTTTGCTTTTTCCAAGTTGGCTACATAGATATCAAACCAACCCACGGGATTACCTTTAATCATTTTTTCGTTTGTCAATTACTGTTGCAAAATCGCAACTCAAAATTGCCCAATAACTTTTCCGAAAAATTGTAAAAATGGGACAGGTCAGGTAATCGTGTCAAAGATCAAAGACATTTTCAAATTTTCCCCATAGAACTTTTTGGGAGTCAACCCGGTAAATTCCTTGAACTCTTTAATAAAATGCGCCTGATCAAAATAATCGTTTTGGTAAGCTAAGTCAGTCAAAGAATCAATATTTTGGGACAATAACGTCTTCAATACCGTTTGGATTCGGATAGTTTTGGACAACTGCTTAGGACTCAATCCAACATTGGAGCTAAATTTCCTCCCCAGTTGCCTTCTATCGATATTTAGGTGCCTCGAGAACTCACTGATCTTAAAATTGCCCTTCTTAAATTGAATTGTTTGGATGGCTGACTTAACGACAAAGTCCAAAGCAGCCCGATCACTTAGTTGTTCTACAAGGAATTCTTCAATAAATGAAATTCTTTCTGTGGTTGTTATTGAATTAAGTATTTTTTCTCCAAGTTCAATGCCTTTTGCCCCAAACAATCTATCCAAAGTAACCACTTCATTTTCCATGTCTTTGATCGGTATAGTTGAAAAAGGCAAAAATCCATTAGGATGAAACCTTACCACAAATGAACCTGTAATTCCGATTGGTTCCACAACAAAAGGTTTGGTCAGTTGCCCTACCAAAAAAAATTTTGGAAGAAGGACTTGTTGCCCGTCTTCTCTATGGTTTATATAAGTGTCTCCGTAATGGAATATCAGTTTGATTGTACCGTCAGACACAATTGTGTTCTTTCTGGGGGTGGAGCCCAAATCCCCTTGCAAGTCCCAATAGCATTGCACATACTCTGATAAACAAAAATCGGGATGGAATACCTGAGGATTCATTTATACCCAATTAACTTGAATAATTTAATTAAGAATTAATGATAAAGAAACGAAGGAGCCTTAATCCTCTCTCACGACTCATTATGGTCTTTGCTTAAAATGTTCAAAAAGAAGCAGGTAAAGATTTACCCTTTATTATTTAAAATCAACAAAAAGACCTAAAAAACTTGATAGCATTTAATGTACAAAAATTGCAAAAGAAACACGGTTAATGATTGTCAATTCAATTTTGATCCTCAACAACCAGTGGCATTTTAAAGGAAAACTTTTTGTTAGTTATGATCAGATCATATACTCCTGGTTTTAAAGCCAAAACACAAGACTCATCTTTGCTTTTGATTTCTACGATATCTATTGGGATACCAGTATGAACATTTTCACCTTTTTTATAAGCTAATACCATTTGTGGATATCCCCTTAGCTTTTTGGGAATTGTAATTTCAACTTTCTTATAGAAATCATCAAAAATCCAAGATGGTCTTTCAGAAAGAAAAGCTGATTTGGGATGAAGAACTGCCAAATCAGTATAGGCCTCTCCCCTCCTATACCCCAATGGAATTCCATCTTTCCCAATAAGAACAGTGGATTGGGAAATCTCCATAGCCTTCAACAAAGGATGACTCCAATTAAAATTCCCTTTCTCTGAGTACATAACCTGATCAACGGTAAACGGATCTATCCCCGTATATTCTGTTAATCTGGCTGCCATGGCTTTTTCCCAGGAGTTGTGGATTCCCTCCAGGGCATGATCAAAACCAACATGAATTAAAAATTTCTCTTTTGGTCTGGCTTCCAGCATAGCCTGAATATTCTTTGCCTGTGAAATTTCCCTATACTTCCCATCCTCTCCTCCTGTTGCTTCATAGGCAAAAAGATGAAAACCAATCTCCCGTGCATCTCTTACCAAATTCCCAAATTGGGGATCCTGAATATAGTAACCGGTATCTTTTATGGGATAGTTTCGCTCATGGAGCAATGAATCCCTATGTGCTCCATTATTAAGAGCTTCCAAGCCCAGATTGGTATAGCCCAGATTGAAAAGATCCTGCAACAAAGATCTGGTGAAAGCTCGGTGAAATGAGTTTTGATGAGCTTCATTAATGATGATTACCCGATGAGATTCTGCTTGTTTTAGAATGTAATCCTTAGCCTTTACAGGAAAATAAACAGCCCTAAGGGAGTCTGTTTTCTCTTTGGAATAATTTATCTCCCTACCCGGAAAAGCCAAATCCCAATGAGTCAAGGCTCCTCTGTAATCCCCTTTTAGTGCAAACTCTGAAGCTGAAATTTGGTATCGCCAGGGGAGTGTATCCTGTTGAGCTTCCCGCTCAATCTGCTCTGAAAACTTATAGGAGATTTGGTAATCTAGTAATTTAGTGAGGATGAATTCAGATTTACAGCTTTGAAAAAAAATCATTGAGGCAAGAATTACCCCTACAATTCTCCACTTTGATCTCTCCAGAAATTGACAATGGTTATTCACTAAAAGCAAATTTAATTTTATATCTAAACATATTTTTCCCGAATTCCTGTACCAATTTGAGCACTTCTCTTGTTTGTTTGCTGATATAAAATGTTTCTTTGTTTCCCGGGCTTTCATGGACCAACACCCAACAATCTATCAACTGACCGTCATAACCTGTTAAGGTATCAGAACCACTCACTTTGTAAAAAACATGCTTTAGTACCGATCCTGTACCCGGGTCATAATAGGGAATTCCAAAAGTCACACCAGATCGGTAAGGCAGGATGGGAAAGGTCTCCAAATCCAAATGCCAATTTAGAAAATATTCCCCCTGACTGGATTTAAAAGCCTTCCAAACCGCATTCAGTCTTTGGTCACTTACCGTGTCGGATAAATATTTTCCGTTCACTTGGACAGAATTTTCCAAAAAATCCACTTCTGTTTCAGTGACTATTTTTTCCGGAGAATTCCTGGATGCCTGAACTTTCCACCAGGTATAGTGATAAAACGGCTGAAATGTTTCCGCATCAGCTATAGATTTTACCACATGTAAAACACTGTCTTTGTCCTCCCATTCTTGGGTAATCTGAATGGATGCTCTGCCTCGGTAGACTACCGGGCTAATTTCTCTGGTCCAAAACTGGCTTTGGGTGCGTGTTGCCTGTTCTCCCATTTTAAAGTAAACCAGGTACCGATGTACACCCTGCTTAAGCACAGCAGTGTTAACCTCCTTGGGAGTAATGTATACCGTGTCGTTTACCCTGCCTAAGGTATATGCTGAAGGCGCGATAAGCAGGATAACAAACCCTAAAATTCTCGAAATATTCCTAAATTTACACATGATTTTTCAATAAGCTCAGTAAGCTATACACTCTTTTTATGGATTAATTTTTCTAATAAAATCATTACAAAAAGAAACTCAGGGAAAGAATTTCTCCCCCCAGAGTTTCAAAAAATATTCACTTCCCAATCTATTTATCGGAATTTCCTACACCTCGTTGTTTAACCTATTCGAAATAAACTTCCATGGGCAAATTGGACTTAGGAAGCTTAATCCAGAGGTTAGGACAAGTAATTACGGTTAGTTTCACACCGGTTTCAATCTTTTCTTTTATCCCTACGATAATTTTCCCGTTTTCCTCCCAAACTTTGGTAACTTCCAAACTATAACCCGAATCAGAACGAATTCCACTGAAAACGGCCAAAACCATTTCAGTTTCAAAATCAACTTCAGGTAAAATTATATCTCCGGCATCATGCTTCTTCCAAATTGCCTCTAGCTCTAGCTGCGTGTTCGCACGGAAAACAGAGCGTTGGTCTATCTGGGTATAAAGTCCGGATTGCAATAAGGTAAAGGTAAGCTGTCGTGAATTGGTCCCAACTCCCATATTCAATGGGATAAGTTTTCCCTGAGCATCTGAAAAGCCCTTCCCCATCAATTCCAGAGAATTCTCAATTCCCGGTTTTTCATCTTCTGCACAGGCAATCAACCCGATAATGCTAATAATAGCCAAGCTGAAGGAAATAAAAACCTTTTTCATACACATAAAATTTTTGATAGTAATTTAATTGACGACTATAAGTCGAAGCTGAGCATAGAATATGCTACAGCATGCGCAGTTTAGTTGGAGAGAATTTGAATTTTATGGACATATGTCTATTATTTGGAGTTTGTTTGGTATATGAAGCCTGAAAATTGGGCTAAAAAAATCCCTTGAAAGACTTTAGCACATTGAATAAATAGCCCAAGAAATTTCAATTATGTCTTTTAAGAAAAAATCCCTCCCCCTAGCTTTTCTTTTCCTATTTACGGTGTCATTCTTATCATTTCCAGAATTAAAGGTCCAACAAAAAAATGAAATGAACGACAAAACAATCAAAGCCAAAGGATACCAACTGGTATTCAACCAGGATTTCGAGGAAAAAGAATTGGATTTAAAAGCCTGGATCCCTTTTTATCTTCCCCATTGGAGCTCAAGAGAAAAAACCAAGCCCAGATTTACTCTTGAGAATGGAAAGCTCATCCTTAAAATTGACTATGATCAAGCACCCTGGTCTGAAGAATTTAACGGTCCCATAAGAGTTTCTTCCCTGCAGACCGGGGTATTTTCAGGTCCTTTGGGCACTTCTATCGGTCAACATCGAATACATCCCAAAGCTATGGTGCGGGAAGAGCAAATACCAGCGCATACATTTTTACCAAGATATGGCTATTTCGAAATAAGAGCCAAAGCCTCTGCAAATCCTGACAATGTTTCAGCCTTATGGATGATTGGCTATGAAGACCGGCCTGAACATTCTGCAGAGCTTTGTTTAGTAGAGATTAAGGGGAGTAATGTAGAAGGCAATAAAGCTGTGATAGGGTATGGAATCCGTAAATTCCAGGATCCTGAACTTCAGGATGCATTTTTTGAAGAAACATTTGAGCTGGATGTCACCGAATTCCATACTTACGGTATGGAATGGACCCAGGAAGAGGTGAGTTTCTATATTGATGGAAAGCAAATCCGGACCATTGGTCAATCCCCTCAATATCCTATGCAGCTGATGCTAAATATTTACGAAATTCCTCAGGAAAATTCGGATAGGAAACCCGAAAACTACCCACAAAAATTTACCGTGGACTATGTCAAAGTTTTTCAAAAGCAAGAATTATCGAACTGATTTCAAAAAATAAAACAAAAAGGCAGGATAAAAACCCTGCCTTTAGTCTTGAGTTGGATTTCACTTCTCCACGGATTTCAAAGCATTCTGTTCCCAGATTGTTTTGCCTTCTTTATCTTCTTCCTTAACGCCTACAAAATCTTCTTTGGAGTTAAAGACCCATCCATCTTTAGGCCCTGATCCGAGAAGGAGCCTTCCATTAGGATGCACAATCTGCAAACCTCTTGAACCATCCTCCAAAATGAACATATGCATGGACTCTCCTACCTCTGGATCATCCATCCCTAAAACTGTCCTATACTTCCCGTCCTTTGTTTTGGAAAGGCCAAAACCTGCATATTCATGTCCCTTTTCATCAAATACTGATATACCGGCAGATTCAAATTGTCTGACTCCGACACTTGGGTCAGGGATTTTCGTACCTATGGCCATCCGATCATATCCTTCTTCGTTAAGGAAAACGATTCCCTCTGCTTTGTTATAAAATTCATTTTTATAACGATCGGCAAATCCATCCCCTCCCCTTTCTGCGGACCATTCCTGGATAACTCTTTCATGATTATCCCTAAATCGTTGTTTTGAGTCCGGAATCGGATATCCGATTAGCATCCGTTCTCTTCCGTTGTCATCGAGAATGACCAAGCCTTTTACCCTCAATACATCCTTCTCCGAGGGTGCTGAGGAAGAAAAAAGGACTATTCCGACACGGCCAGTACCAGAAAAAATGACCCTTTCATCCAACGCAATTGGTGTTTCAAATTTTTAATTTCTTCTTCCATGAGTATAATTTTTTAAGGCTAATACTGAGAAGATGCTATGGATTTATATTCGGTTGCCTCCCAAAAAGAAATAAATGGACAAAAGCTGAGTTTATGGACATAGGTCTATTTTTCAAAGAAAAAATAAACTAAACATCCCTTTGGGCTGAGGCAGGCAAATTATTCGAAGATTCCCGCAAAATATCAAGTATATACCCCAAATTGGGGGATAACAAATCCTCAAGGATTCAAGTACTTAGTAAGGTTATCCAACAGCTTATGGAATTTCAAAAAAGAATAGTACTCATTGAAGATGATCAGGAACTACGAGAATGTTATAAACTGATGATCAAATCCGTTGACAAGTATTTGTATGTAAATTCTTATGACAGTTGTGAAGAAGCATTTTCCAATATATCCAAAGACAGGCCTGACATCATATTAATGGATATCCAATTAACCGGGAAAATTTCAGGTATTGAAGGAACCCGGTTCATCAAATCCAAATACCCACATATTGATGTGGTAATCATTACGGTCTACGATGATTCTGAACTGGTATTTGAAGCGCTCCGTGCCGGAGCTTCAGGCTACCTTACCAAAAGTTACAACTACTTGGAATTGGTCAACTCTCTTGATGAACTTGCCCGAGGGGGAGCTCCAATGAGTTCAAAAATTGCAAGAATGGTGATACATAATTTCCATTCAAACCCTAATTCCCCTTTATCAGAAAGGGAAAAAGATGTTTTAAGGCTGATTGCAGAAGGAAAATCCTATTCTCAGGTAGCCGATTTACTTTTTATCTCCAAAGAGACTTCTAAAACCCATATCAAAAACATCTATTCCAAACTTCAGGTAAATTCCAAGTCTGAGGCCATAGAATTAGCCAAATCAAAACGATACATTTAATAGTAGATGGAGTAGGGATTGAATTAGGAACCTCAGTCTTCTTCTGCCACCAAAACTATCTTTGAATTATCATTTTCCTTTCCCACTCCAAAAGCCATGCAGCACAGGTTACTTGATTTTATTTCCAAGTACATGACTTTGACTGAGCAGGAGAAGGAATTGATCATTTCCTGTGACATTTTCCGAAGCGTAAGTAAAGGAACTCTCTTACTGCGGCAGGGTCAGTATTCCCAACAGGGATTTTTTGTATTGAAAGGAATCCTGAGAACCTATTATGAAATTGATGGAGAAGAAAAAACCACCGCCTTTTATTCGGAGTTGGAAGGATTGCTTCCCGTTTGTGTTACCAATCAACAACCTTCTGAGTACTTTGTGGAGACGGTTGAGGATTCCATAATTTCAGTTTCCAATCCCAAAATGGAATCCATAATATTTTCACAATTCCCAAGGTTTGAAACCCTATGCAGGATATTGGGGGAAGAGTTACTGTAAAAAAACAAATTGATCTGGATGAGTTTAAAATCAGCTCTCCTGAGCAAAGATATTTGAACTTGGTCAAAAGCAGACCCGACCTACTTCAACGAGCACCTTTGAATCAATTGGCCAGCTTTTTAGGAATCAAACCCCAATCTCTAAGCAGGTTACGAGCGAGACTTATTTATAGAGATCGAATGCTAAATTAACTTAGGTTAATTTTTTTTAATGCCAGCTGGATTAATTTTGAATCAGAAACAAAACCAACTGACTATGAAAATCCACCTTAGCTCAAAGTATACCATCGGGAGCACATTCAAATTTAAGGTCCTTTTTTGTTCTCGAAACTAATACTACCAAGGGCCTTTTGCTACTAGTGGACAATAGACAAGACTTGAAAGAAAAAAGCGATAAGGGAAAGTTCATTCTGTTTCAGAATTTATTTTAATGTCAAAATCCTTTTCATTTAACTCCCTATGGTAAAATTTCTCTGCAATTTTCACCTAGGGAATGCTCCTTTTTAAGCGGATTTAATATTCCACCCCTTGGTTTTACCTAAAAAAATAATAATGATAGGGAAATCTATTTTTCTAGCGGATTTCATTAAAGAGGATTCTGTTACCAATCAGAAAGAATTAACCTCAAAGCCACTGGTCGACCAATCCCTTCAAATGAAGGCGGCAGTTTGTAGCCACTATGGACCTCCCGAAGTGGTGAAAATCCAACAAACGGACATGCCTTTACCCGGAGAGGATGAGATTTTAGTGATGGTGATAGCAGCAGATTTAAATGCAGCGGATAAAAGAGTAAGAAGGCTGGAAATTAGCGGTTTTCTAAGGCCTCTCATGCGAATGGTTTTAGGCTTCAACAAACCCAGGAGGCCCATTTTGGGGACCGCCTTTTCGGGAATCGTCATACGCAAAGGAAAAAAGGTGAATTTCTTTCATCCTGGAGACGAGGTTTTTGGAGTCACAGGATTGAAGTTTGGAGCCCATGCGGAATATCTGGTTATTAAGGAAAGTGGCTGCGTAGTTACTAAGCCCAAGCATTGCAGTTTTGAAGAAGCTGCTGCACTTCCCTTTGGTGGACAGACAGCCAGCTATTTTTTGGGAAAATTAGGGATCAAGAAAAGAGTGAACCCAAAGGTCTTGATTATTGGAAGTACTGGGGCAGTAGGGACAGCTGCAGTTCAAATCTGTAAATCCTATGAGATAAACCCTACGGTAGTCTGTAGTTCTCAAGGGTTGGATCTGATGAAAAAAATGGGGGTTGAGCAAATCATTTGTTATGATCAAACCGATTATACCAAGATTTCAGAAAAATTTGACCTTATTTTTGATGCTTTTGGGAATAGCAATAAAAAAGCATGCCTTAAATTACTCAATACAGGAGGAGCGTACCGAAGCGTTGGAGGTTTGGAAATCTCTTCAGACAGCAAAGAACAGCTGTATTACTTAAAAACCCTGGTGGACCAGGGAAAATTCAAGCCAGTTATTGACAGGTTCTTTTCTTTGGATGAGATAGTCGAGGCCCATCACTATCTGGACTCGGGAAGAAAAAAAGGCACAATCATTATCCGGATCAAACCCTGAGAATCAGCTACATGGTTACAGGGGAATCCTAATCCCTATTAGGGTCCCCCTTCCATTGTTTTTAAAGACGACGTGACCTTGAGAACGTTCAGCTCGGAATAAAATATTTTTCAAGCCTCTTCCCTTGCTGAATTTCTCGGATTCCAAGCCCACTCCGTTGTCATAGATCAGAAAAAGCACTTGGGATCCCTGCTTCCGGACCATCAAAGTACATTCTGTAGCCTGGGAATGTTTGAGCACGTTGGTTAACAATTCCTTGATGATCAATAAAACATCCCTTACCCTGTTGGGTTTTAACGGAACAGCTGTCAACCCGCTTGAAAAATATTTAAAGGATATGGAGGAACCATCAAAAAGTTGTTCTCCAAAATCTCTGATCTGTATGCTTAACTCATCGAGGTTGTTGTTGGATTCATCCAAGGACCAAATAAAATCCCGGGTATCCCGGTACAGATTTTTTGCGGTGTGTTCTACCTTTTCTATGGTTTCACCAAAATGAATTTTCTCTTTCATTTGGAGCTTGGCCATAGATACCAGTGCAATAATTCTGGCCAGTTTGTTGCCAACCTCATCATGAAAATCCCTGTAAATATTTTTATAAACTCCAATAAGCTCTTCCTTTAGGGATTCCCTTTCAGTTACGTTTCTTAAATTTAGAACATATCCGGAATGAGATTGTCCTATTTGGCTGAAAACTCTATTGCCGACAACTTCAATGCTGAGCTCTTCATGGGTTATAACATGGGAGAGTTTGATCAATAACGGAGGGTTACCCGTATCTTTTTCAAGGTCAGATAGATAAGATTTCAGCTTCTGCATCTCTTTTTCATCTCCGAGAATCTCGATTATCTGCTTTCCCTTGATTTGCTCGGCAGGGATACCTAAAAACGCCTCAACGCTTGCGGAAATAAGATTAATTTTAAAACTGGTATCAATTAGGCAAACAATATCATGGGTATGAGAAGAAATGATCTGTTCATTTCTTTGAAAAAAATTTTTCTCTTTAATAGTTTTTAACAACTCGAGATTTTTCATCTCTAGATCGAAGGTTCTAGCCCGCACAATTTCCTCCAGGTTTTTGTTGATCTCCAAAACCTCCTGAGTTCGCTCATTTACCAGTGCGGTAAGTTTTCTGTTTTTCTGAATATTCCTTTTTTCAAAAGCATTCAGTAAGCCAAAAAACACAAGCCAAAAAAGTATAAATATTAAAAATAAACCCAGGTTTGTACTCCAGAATGGAGGCTCAATTTGAAAGATATAGGGCATTTTGTAATCCCTGATCTGCCCGTCATCATACCGGATTCTAACAGCAAGAGAATAGGATCCTGATGGAATATTTGTAAACTGAGCGGTAGGATCTGATTGCCATGGACCCCAGGAATCCGAAAAACCTACTAATTTGAAACTATACATTACACCCTCGCCACCTTGAAATTCAACTAGATTGACATTGAATAAAAAGTTGTTTTGATCGGGCGGAAAATGAATTAAGGAATCTGCAAAATCTCCTTTCCTGTAGGAAAGAGAATGAATTTGATCATTGATATGAAAACTCTCCAAATAGGGTGGGGACTTTTCTTTTTGCTGATATTCCGAATCAATCAAGAACAAATCATTTATAGTACCCAGCAAGAAATCCCCATTTTGATAGAATCTGTAAGAATTGAATGGAACTTCAAACGCTTGGACTCTTTCATCATAAACAAGCATACTACCATCTTTCCGTAAAAGTTCAGGCCCCATTTCTGTCGCAATCAATAAGGTACTGTCCGGCCCAAACCCTACTGTAGTAACAATCTTTCCCATTCTGGAGTTTACCACCCGTAAAACTTCTTCAGTCTGAATGTCAAAAAGCACTGCTTTTCCAGCAGAAGTCCCAAACCATACTTTTGAGTCGGAAATCGGGTAATGAGATATTACCTTCCCTTCTACTTTAGGGGGATCATATGGAGTAATAACTTCGTCTTTCCACAAAAACAGATCCACAGAATTTCCAAAAAGTATTAGGTCATCTGAAAAAAATGAAATCTGTGAAATATTGGAAGGGCTAAGATTTTCTTGAATATACTCCTTCTTTATGGTGAGATTAGAGTCCAACAAAAACAACCCATCCTGACATCCCAGCAAAATGTCTCCATTTTCCAATGGGACAATTCTAAGAGTCTGAGTATTGGGTAAACCAGGGATTGTTATTTTTTCAAACTTTAGATCTTTGATATCGCCCTTATACAACAAATTTCTTCCACCTAAGAGGATTACTCCGGTTGAAGTAATCCCTCCCGCCTCCAAAATCGGAAACCAGGGTTTATTTGGGAGGAAAATAGACTGTAAGCCTTCTTTCTGAGAATATTCCCAAAGAGAATTCATGGTTACCACAAGGGTAGATTCAGGTTTCCCGGGTAAGGGAAGTAGATTGGTCACATAGCCCAGGCTTTCCCCCTGATTTAGAATTCTTAAAATACTCTGATCATAAATTTTAAAAAGACCTTCTTGATAAGTCCCCATCCAAATAGTACCATCTGCAGTCTTAAAAATCTTGGTAATTTGAGATTTGCCAAGGCTTGAAAGCGGTTCCAAAGGAAATACTCTGCCATCTTTATATAAATAAATTCCAGAAGGGCCTGCCATCCAAATCCGATCAGATTCCTCCATAAAAGTGAAAAACCGAATATTCTCAGAAAACCTCTCGAGGTTTTTTACCCTGAGGTTCATATCCATGGTCAACATCTTTCCTAAACCATAAAAAACCATTTGGCCTTTCAACACAAACCCTTTTTCCACTGGAAAATCAATTGGAAGCGGTTCAGAAAGCTTCTTTTCCTGCGGATCATAAGTATGCACTTTTCCCCAATAGTCAATTCCAAGCCACAAGCGATCACTTACCTCCACAAAATCATTGAGTGGAAATGGAAAAGGTTGAGACCCTATTTGATAAACCCCATCGTTTCCCTTAACAAGAAGACCCGACTTTTCATTATTCGAAAAGACAATATCCCCACTGGCAAGCTTTTTTAATAAATACACCATAAAATCACCAGTGAAAACCTCTTTAGGATAGGTCCATCCTGGTTTGTATTGCCAAATCCCTGTATGATGTACAAAAACAACCTCATCCTGAATAGAGACCAGCCTCCTTACCACAGGAAAATCTGCAATAGAATCTGGTAAAAGAGGCTTAAAATTCATTCCGTTATGAACCAAGATCCCTGAACCATAGGTGGCCAAAAGAAGCTGGCCATTCTTATCTGAGTCTAAATCATAGATGTAATTAGGTATAAGTCCCTTTGATCTATCAATTCTGATAACTGGAAGGGCCTTCGAGTTTGATGAAGAGCCTTGGGAAAAGACGTGGACCGAAAGATGGAATAAAAAAATAGATATAAGTAAGCGAAAAGGACTAAACATAAATTAGGGTAGAAATGGAGAATTCTGTTTCAAATTAAAAGGATCTTCCTTGGAATAAAATACCCCAAAATAAGGTATGGATTGGTCATGATTCTTTTAATAAATTAATAGGTTATGTATTCCTTGATCAAAACTTAAGAACATTACGGAACCTAACTAGGATAAAAGCATGAGAGTCCCAAAGCGCATTCTACCCTAATATATTGTTTGGAGTTAAGTGAAAGTGGTTCAAAATGTTTTAACTACTGCTAAAAATGGGAAATTTCAAGCTAAATGGATTATTCAAAATTTAACCCATTTTGGGGGTTTCTCGCGGATTTATCGACTCATACTTTTACTCTTGAAAAGATCGCTTATCTAAGATTCTGAACAAAAAGAAGAATCAATTAACAAAAGCAAAGTAAGAGGTTAAGCAGGATTTTCATCACATCTAAACCGCTATGCAATGAAACCTACCCATCTAAAACTATTAGAAAGCCATTTAAATAGCCTTAGAATTTTAGGAAGTGAAGAAATCGAGTCCTTCATAAGTAAAGTGAAGTTACGTAAATTCAGAAAAAACGAATATCTTATTAAAGAAGGAGAAATCAGCTCCGAATTAATTTTTGTAACCAAGGGTATTTTCCGGACCTACTTCACGCCATCACAGGGATCTGTTGTAACATACGGATTTACTTTCGAAAATAACTTCCTTGCTGCCTATTCATCCTTTATTACCCAAAAAGAATCCGGTGAAAATATTCAAGCAGTAGTTAACTCTGAGGCATTTATAATCGCTAAAGATCAGCTAGAGCAACTGGCAAACCAATACCCAGGTTGGACCAGATTTCTAAAAATATACTCTGAGCAGCAATACCTACATATGGAAAGGCTTCTAAAAAGGGTCTATCAAGAAAATGCAGAGACCCGCTATGTTCGGTTGATTAAAAATCAACCTCATTATTTTCAGCATTTGCCTTTAAACCATATTGCTTCTTATTTGGGAATTACCCAAAGGCACTTAAGCAGAATAAGAAAAGGGATTATGGTCAAAGAGATGGAAGATTCCAAAAATGGAAAGAAACCTTCTTCATCTCCTAATTGAACCGAGAATGGTTTGGGGAAAACTTAAAATCCAAAGAATTCGACCATTAGTGGTACTTCTAATCTTGGTTTCCTGCGGAGTCAGTGAGGATTCGGAAAATAAGCCATTGGAAAAATTGAGTGACGCTAGTTGGCAAATGGGAGATTTCATTTATAAAAGAGGTGTAAGTATACAAAGTACAAGTAGGCCAAATCCGCAGGGTCCAGAATTAAGAACTTTCGTCATCTCTACTTCAGGACCTGGAAATCATGGCCCATTTTCAGGTTCTTCAATTACTGGTTACCTCTATGAAATGGGTGATGGTGAATACCGTGTAGTAAGTGAAGATTTCTTCTTTGAAAAAGGGCATACTGGAAAATTCATCACATTCAACTGTTCAATCGGGATAGGAGTTTCAACCGGTTCTACAATGTATTCTACCTCCAATTCTCAGGAATCTGTTAATGTAACTATCAAAGATTCTGAGTATGTATTGACCACGGAGAAGGAAATAATTTTGGAAAAGGAATTAGATGTGCATGGAGGGGTTACCGGAGCCAAAAATCAATATCCGTTTAAAGCAAAGTCAATCTTTTAAAAAAAATTAAAGAAAACTAAACTAAACTTACAACTACAATTAAATGAAAAAATCACTTATCATTCTCATTTTCTTCTTCGGAATAATCTTGGTTGCAAAAGCACAAGAACTTTCCCACCCACGTATTGGTGTTGGATTCCAATCCAGCTTCCCCTCGTTTGGATTGAGTGGAAAATACGATTTTACTGAAAAACATACCATACAGGCCGTATTGGGATTTTCAGGTCCATTCACTTCAATCTATGGAAGATACCTATACAATTTTGAAGAAAAAGGGGATTCCTTCGTTTATAAGCCCTACCTACTGGGGCAAATAGGTACATATTCTTACAAATACCAGACTTTTGACGGTCAAGGAAGACCTATTAATGAACGGGAAAACCATATAGGCTTTGGATTGGGAGCAGGTTTGGAATTCCATGTTCCTGAAATAACCGAAGCAGTAAGACTGAACATAGAATTGGGATTCAATCAAGTAGGATTTGAATTTTATGATTATTCAGGATTCCTAATAGGAATTGGCGGACATTATTATTTTAATCTAAAATAACAAAAAGGGAGCGAAAAGCTCCCTTTCTTATTTCACCCCTCATTCATGTAATTTAAATGAAGCTATGAATTTAGATGAGGCCAAATGGATAAATAGAGGTAGTTTCAATTTATATGGAACTGACCGAATCTTTAGAATTCAGGAAGGAAAAGGACCTCATTTGCTAATTATTCAGGGCTTAAGCACATCAAGTTCCTCTTGGGTTAGTCTGGTAGACGGGCTAAAATCACACTTCAGAGTATTATTACCAGACTTAATGGGATTGGGTTTTTCTGATCGACCAAAGAGGTATTCTTATTCCCTTGAAGATAGCGTAAAACAGATCGTTTATCTGCTAAAAAAAAATAGAATCAGCTCATTTCATATCCTTGCCCATGATTTTGGGATAAACTTAAGCTGTCTTCTTATCCCAAAAATTAAGGAAGAGTTGCGGGAAGCGAAGTTGCTTTCCGTTAGCTTCATATTTGATAAAAACTTTTTCATCCCTAAACCCTATCATTGGGATCCCAAATCACCCCATTGGGTTAAAATTCCCAAATATACTCCTACCAAATCCAAAAGAATAAAATTGCATAAATTTTCGGACGGAAATTTAGATTTTGTCAATCGCATATACCCAATTGGACTCTCCGGTGTCTTTCAACGAATCTTCAATAAAGATTTGATACCAAAAGAACTTGCCAAACTGGACACAGATAAAGACTACTATTTTATGTTTTCACCATTAAATCAATTAAAGATTCCTATCAGTTTATTTGTGACCAATCCCATTCAACCTCAAAACGAGGAATCAATAAAAAAAATCAAAAATCTAATTCCAAAGGCTAAAGTAAGAAGGTTCTCCTTTCATTCAGAGAGTTATCTTCTGGAAGTAAATCTACCGGAACTGACTTCATTCTATTTAAAAATCCACCAAAAATTTATCAAGACATGAAATCCTTTCGTTTTCCATTCCCAAGTCAAAAAATACTCCTATCATTTTTGAGAGTTTTCCTAGGCTTTCTGATGGCCACACATGGAGCAGCCAGAATCTACTATCGATCTATTGGGGATTTCGGGAAATTCCTGGAGTCAAAAGGTTTTTTTCAAGGTTTTATTATAGCCTCTGGGATAACCGCTCTAGATCTTATTGGCGGTACTCTTCTGATGCTGGGACTCTGGATAAAATGGACCTCCTTATGGTTTATTTTCGTCCTTACAATGGGCATTTTTCTTGTACATCTACCGAATGGATGGTTTGTTGTAGGGCACCAAACCGGTGGTGTTGAATATAATCTGTTACTAATTATTTGCTTTCTCCTTGCAGCTTCAACCAATAGGAAGACCTATTAATCAATTCATACTGCATTTTTTTAATAATAAGTAAGTAAAAAAATAACCCCTTCTAAGTTAAAAGGGGCTAAAAATAAAATCCAAACTATCCAGATTCAATTATTTGGTTCTTTTCAAATCAGCTTTCACCCTTTCACCCTCATTCTTTATTTCAACAATTTTTTCTACATAAGCTAGAGACTGAGTTTGGTAATGATAAATTCTTTCAATCGGAGAAGAACCGATATACATATTTCCAATGTAGCTGTTCACATATCCCTCCGTCCTAGTGACTGAATAGGTATGGTCATAATCAAAATTGGTCATTAATAGATATTTTCCAGGCATTAATCCGCTAAAAGAATAATTACCTTCATCGTCCTTTACCTCCGTTTTTGCGATACATTCATAAGCTTCTTCGGGCAAAGTTAAAGGCTCCACTCCTTTTTTACTTCTTTTTTTGTTTTCCTTAGACCAAAATTTAAAGTAATCTGTATAAGGAATGAGAATTATTTCTGTCCCTTTCCTCGCCATCTGTTTGGGATTCATATTTAAAACAGCCATACCCTTAATTGGGGATGTATTATCCCTGGCAAATACAGATCCATAAATAGAAGAAGAACCATCTTTGATGAATGGAAGAGTACTTTCCTTATCAAATTTTATATCCTGAGCTAAAAGAGGAAAGGTCAAAAAAACTAAGGATAAATAAAGTGAAATGCATATTTTCATAAGATAGAATTTATAATCGAAACTAAGGCTTGATGGGCTTTAATTGAATTAAATTTTTCAATTATTTCCTAAATATAGACCTACGTCTAATAAATTTGGATTAATCAAAAAAAAGGGACCGTATGTCCCTTTTTCTATCTAACTAAACTAAAACCATATTACAATAACTGATCTTCTTTTGAAATACCAGATTGTAGCATAAAACAAGGGAAAACAAACCGAAAAAAAATCCCCCATTTGAATGGATAATTTCTGGGATTTCATCCCCCAAATTAATGGATGATTCAACTTCTTTTAAGTCTGAACTTACCTTCTGATACTGTGAAAAACTGACTTGAATTTGATGCCCCTCTAATTGTCCCGCTAAAGCTGCCTTCAATATACTTTTCAGTTAGGGAAGAAATTCGTATCACAAAATCACCTTCCTCACCCATTTGGGAGTGAAAAGTTTCAGTTCCTGAAAGGCTATATCTGAAGATCATAATCAATCCAGAATCTGACTCCTTGAACTCTCCGACGGAAATAGGTAAGGATTCAATGTCAAATGAAAAGGAAGGGAAGTTGGAAGTTGGGTTCTGTCCAGCAAACGCTGAAAAACTTCTTGCCTCTACAACTCCTGTAGCAGAATCCTGAAATTTAAATGACTGCCCAGAAAGCTTAGCACTAATAAAATAATCATCCGAAGGTTCTTGCTCTGTTTCCGAACAGGAAAACAACAGAAAAATAAACAAACCAAATATAGCACCCCTACATATGGAACTTTTCCAAAAACTATTCATTTCTTATTAATTTTTATTGATAAAGAATAAATGTGACAGAACAAAAATTCAATTCATAACTCTCCGCCTTGCAGAGCCTCATTTTTAGACCTGTGTCTAACACTTTTTTTCCTATGGACTACTTGGAACGGTATCTTTGTAATCTAGGGTCCAAATCAAAAAACCGCAACTGAAATGATTTATATCATAGGAGTCATTATATCTTTTTTTCTCTCTGTATTAGCCTTTACCAAAAAAAACAGCAAACAATCCGATTTGATTTTAGGGTTTTGGCTCACCATAATTGCCTTACACTTGGCAATTTATTCTTTGATATTAAATCAGCTCTATTACTCCTATTCCTTTTTGTTGGGCTTCAATGTCTTTTTACCCTTTTTCCATGGTCCTCTTCTCTATCTATATGTAAGGTCCTTTTCAGGAATTAACATTTTCAGGATAAGTATTTTATTCAGGCACTTTCTACTTCCTGTTGTGGCGATTCTTGCATTCCATGACTTTTGGATTATGGATATTGAAGACAAAATAAGGGTCTTTGAATCAGAGGGAGGAGAATTTAAACCGAGATTGGCGACCTCTTACCTGATTTTGGAACTGAGTGGAATATTCTATTTAATTCTTACAATACAAAAACTCCGAATTCATAAAAAGAGACTAAAAGATACCTATTCCTTTACAACCAAGATGGAGCTCAACTGGCTTAAATTCATCTTTTGGGGAATGTCCATAATATGGATTTGCATCATCTTTCTAGGAAACGACCAGTTAATATTTTTCACCGTAAGTCTGTTTGCCATTCTGATTGGCTTTTTCGGAATTCGACAGTCGGGAGTATTTTCTGATTTAGGGACTCTTGCCTTCTCGGAGTCTCAAACTGGGTTTACCCATTTTGAACCTTCCCAAATCCAGGCTCCGGACCAAGCTCCTGAAAAAGAAAAATATCACAAGTCAAGTCTTCGGGAAGATTCCGCTAAGGAGATCCATCAACTTCTTTTAGCGGTTATGGAAAACCAAAAACCCCATCTAAACCCTGAACTAAACCTTGGTGAATTGGCTGAACTGGTAAATACCCCAACCAATCATCTTTCTCAGGTGATCAATGAAATCGAACAGGTTAATTTTTATGATTTCATTAACCGATGGCGTGTCGAGGAATTTAAAACGCTTTCCCAAAATCCAGAATATTACAAATTGACCCTCACGGCCATTGCCTACGAATGCGGATTCAACTCCAAGGCAACTTTTAACAGAGCATTTAAAAAAATCACAGGGGAATCCCCTACCCTATTCCTCAAAACCCAAAAAGTTTCTTAGGTGGAAGGGAAATAATCTAAAAACCTTTGAAAATTGGTCTCATCCTACCCAAAGAGCCAAATGAACAGGCGCTATTCCTGAATTTTGAACTCAACTAAACCAAAAAAAGATGAGTTCAAAAAATCAAATAAACAGGAAATGGAAATTCTGTTTCCCTAATTTTTCAATCGCCATTAGCTTAATCCTCATACTTCTTTCGTGTACCGAAGGCAGGGAGATTACTGAACCGGGACTTTTGGTTCCCAAAACGGTTATGGAAGATTCATCTATCCCGGCCATTACCATAAATGGAATTCGGCTCCATGCTGAAGCTTTTGGGAATCCGGAGGATGATCTAATTGTATGCCTTCATGGAGGCCCAGGTTCAGATTTTGGCTACCTGTTAAATGCAAAAGAACTGGCTACCCGCGGTTATCGAGTTGTACTATATGATCAAAGGGGATCCGGATTATCACAACGTCTCCCTAAGTCTACCTACACGAGTAAACCTCAGGAAGCTATTCAAAACCTTTTCGAAGAGTTACAAGGAGTTATTAACCATTACAGAGTCAAGGAAGATCAAAAGGTCTATTTGCTTGGTCATTCCTGGGGAGCCATGCTAGCCACTGGATTCTCAGGAAAATCTCCCAGCGAAGTGGACGGGCTAATCTTATTTGAGCCAGGAGGCTTGGTTTGGACGGATGTAAAAGAATACGTCAGCAATTCTCGGGCATTTGGACTTTGGAGTGAATTACTCAATGACGTGGCATTTTTGGACCAATTTCTTACCGGATCTATTTCTCAACATGAAATTCTGGATTATAAAATCAGCATAGTAGACTCAGGAAACCCTATCACTGATGTAGAAGGAGACGATGGTGCAATTAGTTTTAGGTATGGAGCCGTGATTAATACTGCCCTGTTTGAGGTTGGAGAAAAGATCAAACCTGATTTTTCTATAGGTATAGAAAATTTCCAAAAGGATGTTCTGTTTCTGTACAGCGAACACAACCAAGCCTATCCCGATAGTTGGGCTACCCGAATCTCTTCGGTTTATCCCACCATCTCTCTGGAAAAAATAGCGGGCACTGGCCATAATGGGATGGTTACCAATACCACTGTTTGGCGCCAACAAACCTTACCTCTTATTCTAAACTACCTAAACCAACAATAAAAATCATTATGAAATATTATTTGCTACTATTTCTTTTTCTTTTACAAATACCAAAAGGCATTTCTCAGAGTTTTAACCCTAGCACCTGGAACCGAGAAAGCAAGAACCTAGCACATCTGGGATTAGGTTTTGAATTCTCAAGCATCCTTCAGGCTGGTTATGAAAGACAAATCAGCAAAAAGGGACATCCCAAATTTTTGTACCTGAACCAAACCATTCCTTTTGGAAATTCATTTCTGGACGACTTCAAAACAGAAATTGGATACGGCTCCTGGTATACCTATGAAAATTTCGGGGCCAATATTAGACTGGGCGGCATTTTTAGAAGACTTGAAATGGAAAAAGTTCGTCTGTTAAACTTTGGAAGTCAGGTAACGGTCAGTCTTGGCTATTACAAACCCAAGTTTTTCATTTCAGCCGAGGGTGGATTTGACAAAGCCATTGTCACTCACTTTAAGCATTCAGCATCCTACCGCAGCAGTGTATTTATTGACGGCTGGTATAATCCTTCTACAGGAGGAAATTTACATGCAGGAATCACTGCAGGACTCCTAGCCAAAAAGACTGATTACAGTTTGGCGATAGGAAGGATTGTAGCCCAGGATTGGCAGACCAATCCATTGATTCCCTTTTACGCAAAATTCTCCATTGCAAAAAGATGGTAAACCAATTCAAGGTTGCATGGATAATAACACGCTTATTCCAATTTTTGGGAATATCCCTATGCCTCCTGGTTGGCTTGATGCCTTATGTCATCCTGTATCTAGGGAAGAAGTTTCCGATAGAGTTTACCAAGGATCCCGAGCTCTATAAAAACAGGCTCTGGTATATTTCCTTTATTAGCCATGCCAGTCTTGGGGGAATCCCCCTACTGCTTGGTTGGCCTCAGTTTATTCCTTCATTTCAGCGAAACCATGTCCAAGCACATCGGAGGGTGGGAAAGGTGTATGTTTTCACATTTTTAATTACCACAATCAATGGATTCCTGATTTCCTTTTTCGCAACCCATGGATGGATACCTGCATTTGGTTTCGCAACCGTAGCTCTTATTGGATTTTACACCACCTTGCAGGGATATCTGCACATCAGAAACAGGAAGATTCTTCTTCATCAAAAATTTATGTACCTAAGTTATGGATGCTGTTTTTCAGCGGTCAATTTCAGACTGGTTCAAAGCCTCCTTTCTCTTGTTTCCAACAGTGAAAAGCTCAATTACCAGATTAGTGCATGGGCTGCCTGGGTGCCTACCCTACTATTGGTTTACTATTTTCAGTTTTTCCGCAAAAAACATCGAAAAGTAGAGTTTAAACCGAATTAATCTAAACAAGATCACCCAGCCTTACAAGCCAATGGCAGCTCACATGCACTAGGTAAAATAACACGATCCAAGCATTTAAATATTTGACCAATAACTGAATTACCTAAAATTCAACCCAATGAATAAAAATGATGAGCATGGCCTTTTTAAAAAAGATCAATATTCCCTGAAAGAAATACTTCTCATTTGGGTCTGCTCTGCTTTGCCCATGCCTCTCTTGGCTTTCTTGGCGCCAGCCAAACTGGCAGGTGCAGTTAACATTCCCTTGGTGATTTCATTTTGGCTTTGTTTGGTTGGCGGTTTATTCTGGCAATTCCTCCTATCCCTGCTAATCTTGAAAAAAGAAGGTCATGCTTTTTTTTCCTTTGAAACCTGGAAAAATCGACTGAAATTTCAACTTCCCAAAAACCCAAAAACCGGGAAATCAAATCCTTGGCTTTTCATTGCTGTACTTCCTTTTATCGGATTAAACGCAGTCATTTCCGCTGATATCGGTTTTCCGGATCTTGACAGTTTTATTTCTCCTTATTTTGAAAATCTTCCGAAATATGATCTTTCAGGCCTCGCCTCTCCGGAATACCAAGGAGCTTGGTGGATTCTAGGACTATATCTGGTCACTTTTGCCTTTAACTATATCCTGGGAGAAGAGATGATCTATAGAGGGATACTTCTTCCCAAAATGAAAGGTGTTTTCGGTAAGTGGGATTGGGCTGCCAATGGAGTTTTGTTTGGGATGTATCATCTGCATAAACCCCAGATCATATTTTCCACTGCCCTACTATTTGGGTTTGTTTTTGCATTTCCATCTTCCAGGCTTCAATCCAGTTGGATGGCCGTCATTATTCATGGATTGGAAGGATTGCTGGGATTGGCATTGGTGCTTGCGGTTATATTGGGCATGGGCTAAACCCAACTTCAAGCGATAAAATAAAAATTCATACCTCCTGGTAAGACTCGTTAAGGAAAACAGTTGAAATCTTAACTATGGTTAACAGAGAATAAGCTCAAGAAATGTCATTTTTGGCCTACAATAAAAATCAATTGAATGACATTTAAAATGAAAGGATTACAAAAGACCTATTTAGTAATGACGCTTTCAGTTCTGTTCGCCTGCCAGGAAAAAGCGGAGGAAAAACAAATTGCATCCGACAATCCAAAGTTGATTGAACTGGTTAAAAAAGATCAGGAAATGCGGTCGGGAGACATGAGTGGAATGAATGCAGGAATAGATTTGGAACACCGAAAACAGGTATTCGAAATGCTTGCCAAGGGAGAAATCAAGACTGCCAAAGACAAGATGAATGCAGCCCTGATTTTACAGCACACCAATCTGGGGTATTGCGGTGAGGAATTGATCAGTGAAAGTGTGGAGAATTACTACTTGGCTACTTTACTCTCAGAGCAGGCTTTCCTGGAAGGATTGGAAGATGCCAGGGCCATGTATGCAGCTAATTTGGACAGATACCTATGGCTTACTGTAGGCATTCAAAAATATGGTACCCAAAAAGTATATGTTGAAGAAGCAGATGACTTTTACTGGGTGCCGATAGACACGCTTACCACGGACCAGGAGCGAATTGAATTTGGAATTTCACCCTTGAAGGATCTCTTGGAACAAGCCTCCATGAATTCCTATCCCAAGCAAAATTTACTTTAACAGCCCAAAAAAAATCTGCTCCTAAGCTTAAAAATGAAAGTTTTGGAGCAGATTTTTATTTTTACCCAAAGTCAATCAACCTATTGGTAAACGAAATTCACCTTCCGAAACCACTAGGGCTTGATTTGTATCACTTTGTCTTCTCAAGGTCCCTTTAAAGGTACCTTGAACCACCGTACTGCTTAATGAGGTAATTGTAATCACAAAGTCAGTTTCGTTTCCAATTTTTGAACTATATATCTCAGTTCCTGAAACACTATATCGAAAAACCATATCTATTCCAGAATCAGTTTCTTTGTATTCCCCAATAGAAATCGGCACTGATTCAATTCCAAAAGAAAAGGATGGATATTCCGAACCGGGATTTTCCCCTGAAAAGCCTATAAGAAGCCTAGGCTCCACCACACTGGTCGTAGAACGGTTGAATTGAACAAGCTGAGAGCCAATTTTTGCTCTCGTGTAAAAACTCCCACTTGGTTCCTCCTCTTGCTTTTCACTACAAGAATTTAAAAAGGTGAGGGACAACATCAATAAAAATATGACCATCCCAAGTCTACTAGCAGATTTTGTCATCTGTGAGATTGATTTATGAATTTAGCAACCTAAAACTTGATATATCACCTGACATTTAAAAAGAAATCGTTTAGATGATGAGATTTTTTGGACCTAAGTCTTAAAAACTCAGATTTTTTTTGGAATAAAATTTTTCTGGTGATTTTGATATTCTGCAACTTGACCACCAGCTGTAATGAGATATTATTTACTCTTTCTTATTGGACTTGTCCAAATCCCTTTGGGTTCCGCCCAGGAAATCTCCGGATCAATCCTGATGGATTCCCTGGTAAATCAGCTTAAATCAATCCAAAGCAGCTTAATCTATTGTCTAGTTTTTTGTTGCAAATCCACCTCACTAATTTTAGAAAGTAACTTACTTCGGTTCCAATAGGGGCTTCTCAGATCATAAACAGTTCGCATATTAAACCTTTTTAATTAATAATTAGGATTTATAAAATCAACTAATGGAAGTTAAAAGAGGATTATTCATAAACCAAGAATTAAACTGAGTCAGAGTTTAGTTCTCTTCATAACCCGAACGAATAATTCATCTCCAATTACAGCTAGCATATTCCAAATTTGGACAGGCAATAACCTAAAGATTTCCTAATTTAAATTCGATGCATTACGCCTCCCATGACAAACTCTGCTCAACACAAAATAAAATACCAATTTTTTGCAACCGAATTAAAAGTTGAAGGTCTAATCAAGAAATATGAGTAAGGAAGGCTTTCAAGTTTCAGATGAAGATCTAGTTGAAAAAATATTGAATGGAAACATTCAAAGCTTTGCTATTGTGGTAAAAGACACAGAAAAGCTGGTTACTCAAATTGTGAGAAAAATGATCAGCAATGAAGATGATCAAAAAGATCTAGTTCAGGAAATTTACCTGAGGGCATATCAAAGTCTTTCCTCATTTCAATTCAAATCCAAATTATCTACCTGGATTGCAACCATTGCTTACAATAGAACGATTATTCACCTGCAGAAAAAGAAAATCCCGATTACCGACATCACCGAGAGCAGGGATGAGAAATTTCCGATTATTGAAAATCCGGAATCGGCTACGATTAAGGCAGAAGAAGCATTAATTCTTCAGACCGAGATTGCCAGACTCCCACCCTTGTACAAGACCTTAATCACTCTTTACCATCTGGAAGAGCTTCCTACCAAAGAAATTGCGGAAATCACCAATTTACCGGATGGCACAGTCAAAAGTTACCTCTTTAGAGCAAGAAAAATCTTAAAGGATAATATCTCTCAACATTATTCCCAATCCTCATCATGAAAAGCTCCCATTTAACCGAAGAAAATTTACAGGCCTATCTGCTCGGGGAAATCCAGGAGAAGTCTATTGCTGAACACCTTTCTACTTGTTCAGGGTGTCAAAAAAATCTTGAAGAGTATCATCGTCTGCTAGAGAGGATCCAGAAAATAAATCATGAACCTTTCCCCTTTGACCTTACGGCTCTGGCTATGGAAACTGTAATCCGCTATGAGAAAAAAAGAAGCCTCAAAAGAGAATGGGTATTTTGGGGCAGCTTGTTTTTTCTCCTTCTCGGAATTTCATCTTTATCCATTCCCTATTTCTCTGAAATAAAAGCCATCCTTTATCCCAAATCTTCCATTATCAACTTATTGACTATTGGAACCGGATTAGCTGTCCTGTTTTTCTTAACAGCTGACCTTATCCGCCAGTTCAACAAGAAAACAACTCAGCTATTTAAAAATAATATGCAACCGACTGCCTGAATCCCTGTCTAATTGGTTAGAATACAAAATCACTCAACAATGAAAAAATTAATCACAAGTCTATTGATTGCCGCTGCGACAGTTCGGGGCATTTCCAAATGCCAGGCCATGTCGGCAACTGCTTCAAATGAAGTTCCAGCTACCACCACCAATGGCTCTTTAGGTGAAATTATCCTTCCCATTCTATTCATCGTATTTCTGGTATTCATGCTGGTTTCTATGATTCGGTATTTCCTGGATTACCGGTTAAAAAATAAGCTCATTGAACGGGGAATGGCCGAGCAGTTATCGGCCTATTTGTTGGAAAAAAATGACCGGGAAAAGCAGAATGAAGCAATCAAATTAGCCATTTTGTTTTCCGGTTTGGGAGTCGGTTTGACTACTGTCTATTTTACTGCCCCCCTAGATATCCATTCTTTAGCCGTCATGGCTATCAGCTTAGGATTAAGTTATTTAGCCTATTTTCTTTACCTACGCAGGTAAAAACAAACTCCCAATCACTCGACTCTGCTTTTGAAAAATCAAAAACCTGAACCTAGGTTTCATGGCAGCTTATTGTCAAAAAATTAAAACCCTTAGTTAAAATAATCTCAACTCAAAACTCATGAAATATTTATTTACGTTGGTGGCAATATTTATAGCACACCTTTTATTTGGACAAAAACCAGAAAGCTCTGCAAACAAAAGCTCCTCTTTGGGATTCCAAATAGAAAAAACATCTGCATCAGAAATAAATTCCATTTTCAATCAAGCCTATCCCCCCGAATCCCCGGGTGCAGCAGTTTTGATTGCTAAAGACGATAAAGTAATTTATAGAAAGGCCTTTGGAATGGCCAACTTGGAATTACAGGTGCCCATGAACCCAGAAAATGTATTTCAGCTGGCTTCCATCACCAAGCAATTTACCAGCGTGTCCATTTTGATGCTGATGGAACAGGGCAAACTCAACCTGAAAGACCCTTTGACCAAATACCTTCCAGACTTCCCCAGAGGAAACGAAATTACGCTTCACCATTTATTGAATCACACCTCAGGGATTGTTAGCTATACCAACCTGCCCGAGTTTAGAGCAAAGACCAGATTGGATCTCAGTCCTGAAGATATCATCAGCAGCTTCAAAGATTTACCCTTGGAATTTAATCCGGGAGAAAATCAGGCATATAGCAATTCAGGATATGTTCTATTGGGTTTTATCATTGAGCAACTGTCTGGTATGAGTTATGGGGAATTTATCCAGAAAAACATTTTTGACAAGCTGGGCATGAAAAATTCCTATTACGCTGATCCCTACAAAATCGTTCCCAACAGGGCATCGGGATACCAACTCTACGAAGGCAATTTTGAAAATCCTGAGTACATGAGCCCTACTATTCCCTATGCGGCAGGCTCTCTGTTGTCCACCATTGATGATATGTTTTTATGGAACAAAGCCATTCATCAGAACACACTTATCTCCGAAAAAAGCAAACAGCTTGCCTTCGCAAATCAGACCTTATCCAACGGGAAGACTATCAACTATGGGTACGGTTGGTACATCAATGAAATTGCGGGTATCCCTACGATTGAACATCCAGGTGGCATTAATGGCTATACCACCTCTGGAATCTATATCCCGGAAAGCAATATCTACTCCATTGTATTGACCAACCTAGAAGATGGAATAGGCGCAGAACCCCATAATATAAAAGTTGTTTCTGCCCTTTTAGGTCAACCCATATCACAAAAAGTTGTAGCAGAAATCCCTGAAGAAGAATTAAAAAAATGGGTTGGAGCCTACCAGTTTGACGATGTACTCCGCTTTATATCCTATGAAAATGGTGCACTATACAGCATCAGGGAAGGTGGCCGCCCTTTAAAGCTTGAACCTTACTCCGCCAATGAATTTGGTTTCGAAAACCGGTCTGGAAATTATAAGTTTTCTTTGGTCAATGGAAAAAAGGAGGTTCTTTATTCAGACAGGATAGACAAAAGCATAGGTAGGGAAACAGACAAAAAACCTTTATCAGAAAAAGAAACCATCCAGCTACCTCCCGCAATCCTAGCCAAATATGTCGGCGTGTATGAGCTTCAACCTTCTTTTCAAATTGAAGTGGAAATGAAAAATGACAGGCTATATGCCTTGGCAATGGGTCAGCCTGCAATTGAGCTATTCGCACAATCAGAGAATAGCTTCTTTATCAAAGAGATAGGCGCTCAAATTGTGTTTATCAGTAATCCCGAAGGAATTGTGGAAGGTCTTAGCTTTTCACAGGGAGGCAATACCATGGAAGGAAAAAAAATCAAGTAGGAGAACCCGGTTTAAATAAAAAGAAACCAATTAGTAGAAATGGCGGGTTAGGTATTCCTTCCCCGCCATTTTTAATTCCCCTTCTCCCAAAAACGAAATAAACAAAAACTTTTTCATTTTCCCTACCCTTCTCAGGGGCAGCAAATCTGAGACAATGCTTTTGGAGACTCTAAGAGATAGTTTTCTTGCCACAAAAAATAGAAAGACTATCAATATCAAAAAAAGTCAAATCGGAATAAAAAAGGACACTCTCAAATCCCAAATTGGGGAAGAAAACAAGCTTAAACTAGATCAATTAGCCGATGCAAAGCAGATAAACAAAAGCTATTTAATAGAAAGGGGCTAAGGTTCTCTTTCAAAGAAATCCACCAAACCATGGGGAATCAAAGCCAAATCCAAGACCAAACTAAGGCAAATTAACCATCACTCTCGGGTATTCCCGAAAAAACAGATTTTTTGCAACCGAATTAAAAGTTGAAGGTCTAATCAAGAAATATGAGTAAGGAAGGCTTTCAAGTTTCAGATGAAGATCTAGTTGAAAAAATATTGAATGGAAACATTCAAAGCTTTGCTATTGTGGTAAAAGACACAGAAAAGCTGGTTACTCAAATTGTGAGAAAAATGATCAGCAATGAAGATGATCAAAAAGATCTAGTTCAGGAAATTTACCTGAGGGCATATCAAAGTCTTTCCTCATTTCAATTCAAATCCAAATTATCTACCTGGATTGCAACCATTGCTTACAATAGAACGATTATTCACCTGCAGAAAAAGAAAATCCCGATTACCGACATCACCGAGAGCAGGGATGAGAAATTTCCGATTATTGAAAATCCGGAATCGGCTACGATTAAATCAGAAGAAGCATTAATTCTTCAGACCGAGATTGCCAGACTCCCACCCTTGTACAAGACCTTAATCACTCTTTACCATCTGGAAGAGCTCCCTACCAAAGAAATTGCGGAAATCACCAATTTACCGGATGGCACAGTCAAAAGTTACCTCTTTAGAGCAAGAAAAATCTTAAAGGATAATATCTCTCAACATTATTCCCAATCCTCATCATGAAAAGCTCCCATTTAACCGAAGAAAATTTACAGGCCTATCTGCTCGGGGAAATCCAGGAGAAGTCTATTGCTGAACACCTTTCTACTTGTTCAGGGTGTCAAAAAAATCTTGAAGAGTATCATCGTCTGCTAGAGAGGATCCAGAAAATAAATCCTGAACCTTTCCCCTTTGACCTTACGGCACTGGCTATGGAAACTGTAATCCGCTATGAGAAAAAAAGAAGCCTCAAAAGAGAATGGGTATTTTGGGGCAGCTTGTTTTTTCTCCTTCTCGGAATTTCATCTTTATCCATTCCCTATTTCTCTGAAATAAAAGCCATCCTTTATCCCAAATCTTCCATTATCAACTTATTGACTATTGGAACCGGATTAGCTGTCCTGTTTTTCTTAACAGCTGACCTTATCCGCCAGTTCAACAAGAAAACAACTCAGCTATTTAAAAATAATATGCAACCGACTGCCTGAATCCCTGTCTAATTGGTTAGAATACAAAATCACTCAACAATGAAAAAATTAATCACAAGTCTATTGATTGCCGCTGCGACAGTTCGGGGCATTTCCAAATGCCAGGCCATGTCGGCAACTGCTTCAAATGAAGTTCCAGCTACCACCACCAATGGCTCTTTAGGTGAAATTATCCTTCCCATTCTATTCATCGTATTTCTGGTATTCATGCTGGTTTCTATGATTCGGTATTTCCTGGATTACCGGTTAAAAAATAAGCTCATTGAACGGGGAATGGCCGAGCAGTTATCGGCCTATTTGTTGGAAAAAAATGACCGGGAAAAGCAGAATGAAGCAATCAAATTAGCCATTTTGTTTTCCGGTTTGGGAGTCGGTTTGACTACTGTCTATTTTACTGCCCCCCTAGATATCCATTCTTTAGCCGTCATGGCTATCAGCTTAGGATTAAGTTATTTAGCCTATTCCCTCTATTTAAAAAAACAAAATAAATAAATTATCAACAAATCATTTATATCTGGAATTTTTGTCTCAATAAATAATCCTAAACACATTAAAATAAAATCATTAAAGAAATCCAGAATTCAAAAAATGAAATACCTATTCTTATTAATAGGGCTAATAATAGCTCAAATTACTTTTGGACAAAATCAAGTTCAAAAAATTGATAGTCTATTAAATCCACTATTCAAAAATGGTCAAATCAATGGAAATTTCTTAATTGCCGAGAAAGGGAAAGTGATTTATAAAAGAAGCTTTGGTTTGGCAAATGAAGAAACGAAACAACCGCTAAACGAAAAATCAATATTTGAAATAGCATCTGTTACTAAACAATTTACAGCTACAGCAATTATGATTCTTAATGAAGAAGATAAATTAAACTTAGATGATGATATTTCAAAATTTTTTCCTGAACTAATATTTTACAAAGGTATAACGATTAGACATTTGCTAAATCATACAAGTGGCTTACCCGATTATATGGAATTACTCGAAAAGAATTTTGATAAATCAAAAATTGAAACAAATAATGATATTATAACATTTTTTGCACAAAAACAACCTAAAGTAGTTTTTGTGCCAAGCTCAAAATATGAATATTCTAATACTGGATATATATTTTTAGCTTCAATTATTGAGAAAGTATCTAGTGAAACGTACGATGGCTTTTTACAGAAAAATATTTTTAAACCTCTAAAAATGAATAACACATTTGTTTACAAACGAAGATCTGAACCTAAAAAAATTGACAACTATGCTTACGGGTATGTGTATTCAGATAGTTTAAAACAATATATTTTACCAGATTACTTAGAAGAAACAAAATTTGTTAATTGGCTTGATGGAGTTGTAGGTGATGGGGGAATAAATTCAACAATAAACGACTTGTTAAAATGGGATAGAGCTTTATATACAAATAAGCTCTTATCGAAAGCAGCAATGATTGAAATGTTCAGTATTACAAGCTTAAAGGATAATACACAAATTGAATATGGCTATGGTTGGCAAATTGAAAATCATAATGAATTTGGAAAAATTGTATATCATGGTGGTGGATGGCCAGGGTACTCGACATTCTTTGCCAGACATCTTACAGATGACAAAACAATTATTATCCTTCAAAATCACGACAATATTACTTTACCTGTACATTCCATTAGAAATATTCTATATAGGAAAGATGAAGCAATGAATATAATTTCAAGTGCTGATCAATTGCAAAAATTTGTTGGTGCTTATGAAATTCAGCCAGGTTTTATTATTGAGGTTGAAAAACTAAACAACCAACTATATGCAAAAGCAGCAGGACAACCAACCCTGGAGCTTATTCCACAACCAGAAAATAGTTTTCTATTAGAAGAGATAGAAGCAAAAGTAATTTTTAATTTCAATTCTGAAGGCACTGTGAAAAGCCTTACATTTTCTCAGGGAGGAATGGAGATTGAAGGGAAAAAAATCAAGTAGGAGAACCCTGTTTAAATAGTAAGAAACCACTCAGAAGAAATGGCTGAGAGGGAATATCTAACCCGCCATTTTTAATTCACATTCTCCCAAAGACGAAATAAACAAAAACTTTTTCATTTTCCGTGCCCTTCTCAGGGGCAGTAAATCTGAGGTGCAGCTTTTGGAAATCGGTAGGATAGGTCTTTTTTACCCGATAAAATGAAAAAAATTTGAGATCAAAAAAGGTCTAATCGGAAGAAAAAAGAACGTCCTTAAATTCAAAAGTGTGGAAGAAAACAAGCCTTATCGAAATCAGCAAGCCAATGAAAAACGGTAAAAAACAACAGCAAGCTGCTACCTAAAGTATAGAACTGATATTAAAGAAATCCACCAATCAACCGGGAATCTATACCAGAGACAATACCAAAAACAGACAAAGCAAATCAAACTCTCGAAAATAAAGATATTCCAAAACCTTTTGAACCTCGGAAAGGCCTTCCAACTTATTTTCTCTGCAAAGTGTAACATGGGCCAGAATCAACCCAAATTGCTCCGGATTGAATCTTTTCCGAACAAACTCAATAGCTATGGATTCTACAGGATTCCAAAACAAAGTCAACTGAATTCTTTTCAGGTGGGATTAGAAAAACCCACTTGCCCCGAGGCAGAAATGAAGGCAAACATTCCTGATTTGGCAGATACCGGTCTTTTACAATTCTCTGAAAAATGACACTTATTAGCCCAATTAAAAATACCTAAATTGGGTGATTTACTTTTAAACATCTTTCCTGATATCCTATGGATCAGGCCCTTACACCCAATCTTTTGCTGATTTCTCTATTTTAAAGGTAAAGAGTTCTTTTCATTTAAAAAGTTAGCTCTCCGTTTTGAATTCCTATCCCCATGGCTTTTCTCTTCAATTTGATTTTTGCATCCCAAAGAGCACATCGGGGTATGGAATTAATTGCTAAACCCTTCACCTCAGAAAAGGATTTATTCAAAAGCCATGAAAAGTTTATTTAAAAATATAAAGCCTAGCAGATTTGAAAATTAAGAACACTATTTAACCCAAGAAGTAAATTGGTTACACTACTGAAGAATCAAGCCTAGACTTTAAATCCCCAAAATCTTTAAAAAGGCATCGGGTAGATTGCTTTTCCTTCGCTATACACTCGTCAACAAAAGCATTGACGTTTAATTCCTTCAATTCTGCATATCGTTTTCTATCCTGATCGGCCTTTTCAGCCAAGTGATATTTCATTTCCTGATAGGTAATTCTTGCCCAATCATTTTTCCTTAAAAAATCCCTAAACAGGACATGTCTTTCTAAAGGCCCACTATTTATTGGACAAGCATAAAGATGATGGGGGATCGAATCCAGTACTGGATGGTGAAAAATCCCATTACGCTTGAAAACTTCCCGGAATTGGATCCCCTGATTTCCGTTATGGAAATAGCCCAAATCCATCAATCCCCGTTTGATATTTTCCAAGTCAGCCTCTTGCTGATAAACAATATCAATATCTATAATGGGTTTGGCATCCAAATTCGCGACAGCGGTACTTCCCACATGTTCAATCCTAAATTCGATTCCAATTAACCCGTTTTCAATTTCCTGTTTTATATCCAGAAAGTGGGCAATCCAATTAGGTGTATATTTTTCAAGTATCATTTCTGGTTTCTAAATTTAAAAAAGGGTCCAAAAAAAGTGAAAATGACATCATCAGCAACCTAAGAACAGGTAAATGAGGCACCATCAAGAATGGTAAGTCTTTAAATGTATTTCCAGACTCAAAACTGGTATAAGCCCTCAAAAAACTGTCCCTATGCAATAAATGAAACTAATCACAGGGCAATTGAAATTGAGCTCCTTCTTAATTATTCAAAACCCAGTACCCAAATATTATTCATTACTGACTCCATATGCTTCCTCGGTTGAATTAATTCTCCATTTCCACGATTTATGGATAATCAACAATAAAAAGAATATCTCTATACTGGCAATAACAAGGTAATGGGGTGTTAAACTACCCCCTGCTACAACATAAATAAGTAAATAAAGCTGCGAAAATATTGGCCAATCGGTTAACCCTAATGGATAATTCTCTAGAAAAATAAATCATTAGTATCGGGATATTGGTAACTAGGGCAGCAACGCCCATAGTTAGTTCTATTTACCCTGGAATAGACAAGATATTTCCATTAACAAGTTCAATCATAATGGAGAAAATATCTGCAAAGATCATATTAATCAAGACCACTATCCACAAGGTGGAAAGTCTAGCTTTAAGATCGGAGACCCTTGTGATTTTCATCTAACGCTTAAAATTTTTACTTAATCCAATTTCAAAATGAAACTAAATTTCAAAAGAAGTTAAGTCACAGGATCCTGATCCTCAACTTATGCCTATAGAAAACTTAGAGGGATCCCTATTCGATTCCCGATACCACCAGATTGGTAAAATAGGCCTCTGTTCCTGGACCGATCCATAATCCTATGCTCCCCTGCTGATCAGGACCATGTTTTAAATCATTGATAAGCAGGGTGGGTTGAGCGTTTCCATGGACAAACAATTTGGCCTGATTTCCTTTTACCTCGATTCTTACTTTGGTCCAAACACCAGGCTCCAAATCCACATAGGATTCGTATTTCTCAGGAAACTCACGGCGCAGAGTCTGCCAAGGATAATCCGGAAAGGAAATGTATTGCACGGAATGATTCCTTCTGACTTGATCCTGGGCTCTTCCGTTAGTAGGACGAAGGTAAATACATTCAAATTTGGAATTGTCCTGATTGATCCGGAAAGCTATTCCCACAAATCCTCTTGCCTGTTCAGAGGAGTTTTCTGCAGGTTTACCGGTAAGATCAATCTCTATAATTCCGTCTTTAAAATTTAGGTGATTGATTTTCAAAAATTTGACTTCGGTATTTTCTCCTGCATCCACCACTTTGAGAGATTTTTTCCCTTGATAAAATTCCTCGGAAATATTTACTCTCACAGGAGTAAGGTTTTGGATTTCCAATAGAGAACTTGAGTTTTGCAAGTCTTGAGCATTTCCCCTACTAGTGAGTGAAATGAAAACGATGATAAGGAGGAAAATGGACTTCATTTGCGTGGAATTTGAATAGCGGAAATGGAATAATTACAAAATCTTTTCTTGGATACAGAAGTATATATAAGGTGAATCTATCAGTAGAGGATCTTTTAAATCGAGATTTCATTCTATCTCGAAAATTGCACAGGGAGAATTTTCAGGAAAGTCTACAAAATCCCAGGCTTTTCTGAAAAATCCCTTTACAAAGGAAGAGTTTCTTTCAATTCCTTCTATCACCTATTTTGGGGGATTCCATCAATTGTAAGAAATTTTTCTTAATCTCAACTAGTGTCTCCTGACAACAACATATTTGAATCCCTTTTGCTTATGATCAATACACAACTGATTTTCAGGGTTCAAGGCTCCAGAAACTTCCTGAAATAGAAATCCAAAGAAGCCAAACATTAAAAACCTGTTATAAAAGACATTGACGTTACTTATCGGAAAAAAGAAGCCAAGGAAAATATTTAATAAAGAGAAAGTTGGGAAAAGATGAAGAATATAGCTTATGCAACCGGGTAGAATAACTATAGGACTAATACCTCAAAAAGATATGCTATAATTGTATTACAAACAACATGGTTTGCCGGAAATTAAACCCGAAAGTCATGTATTTTTTTAAATACCTAAACTATTAATTCAAACCGAGCATTATGCTAAAACCCAGATTCAAGTAATAAGTGCAACACTAAAGGTTTAAGGAAGGAAGCCTAGGCTTCCTTCCTTAGGCTGAAGAATTAAATTAGTGTTGTCATGCAGAAATTCAATCATCTCAGCCCAGAGCAAAGGTACCAAATCGAAATTTTAATCAAACAAGGGGTGACTCAGACCG